>JBCNVC010000002.1:94336-107535 GCA_039630395.1 Candidatus Kryptonium sp.
ATCTCTGGAAAATCGCTTGCAATGAAAGGGATTTCGTGCTGAATATATTCAAAAATTTTATTTGGTAAAGAGTAAATATAGCTTGCTCCCAAAGGTTCAATTACACATAAGCCTATTATTCTTTTTGCATCTGGCATCACAATATATTGCTCGGGAGAATAGGGACCAGATATAAAAGCATGCTCCTCAATATTCCTGCTTTTGATCAAATTTTCCAATTCGCTTTTAAGTTCGCCTCTTCCTATTAATAAAAGTTTTACATCGTAAGATTCGTTTTTGAGTTTTTCTAGCAAATCTAAATAAAGATTTAAGGCACGCCCCGGATGAAATAATCCGAAATATACAAGCAATATATCGCAGGATTCTAAATATGGTATTTTAAGAAAGGTTGTTTTGCTTTTCTTGCTTGGAAAATTTCGTATAATAATTATATCTTTTTTGTTGAATTTGCTTGACAAAATTTTAGCAATTGATTGATTAACAGTAATAAACAGATCACTTTTTAAAGCAAAAAATTGCTCAAAATATGATAAAATTGATTGTTTGAATGGATTTTTGTAATGTGAAGCAAGTGAAGAATAAAGCTCTCGGGAATCATATATTAGTTTTGCATTGCATCTTTTTGAAACTACCCAAGCTAACGGCAATGAAAATAAATCGGATGCTACAACAACATCTATTTTGAACCTCATCGCTACCGGAAGAGCTTTTATATAAAATGATAAAATTTTTGAAAAAGCCCTTTTGTAGTTTTTTAAATCAATGTAAAATATTTGTGCGTTTTCAATTTTAGATTCCCCAGGCTGGTGAGCACAAAGGATTTTAACTATATGACCCGCTTCTGATAATGATTTAAACATTTTGAAACTTCTTGAATCATGGAAAGGATTGCCAAGAAAAATAATCAAAATTTTTTTCTTTTTCATCTAAAAATTTAATTTAATTGTCACGATATGTGAAGTAGGAAAATTAAATTCATGTGGCGCGAAAGCATATTGAACGGCAAAATTCTTTACTTCTACACCCGCTCCAAATCTTAGATTGTTTATATTACCTCCCGATATGAATCCTAAGTTTATCATAAAACCCGTTAAAAATTTGAAACCAATGGCAGTTGAAAAAAGATTAATCCCTTCATAAAATTTGTGTTTACCTTCAAAAACCAAAAAGGGTTCAATGCTACTTGTTGAATAAGATATTGATGCTCCAATTGATAAAGTTGAAGGTGGATTTATAGTTGAATTTCTATATTTGGATCTAAAAGCTATGTCTTTTAACGATATCCCCGCGCAAAGATTAAAATCTGAAATTTTAGAGGGATATAAAACCCCAACATCAAATGTAAAGTAATGTATTTCATCGATAAAAATTTTCTCAAAAATATATTTAGCCGTAAACCCTGTTTTTAAATTTGATCTCCATTTAGGAGAAATTGAAAGGGCAAAAGAAAGATCTCGCGCGGTAAATTTGCCTTGGACTTCACCGGGCATTGTTCTTATTTCTATATCGGAAATACTAAGCGATGTTAAACTTATTGCGAGATTTAGATTTTTAATCGGAATTGAAGTTGAAAGATAAACAAATTTTCCATCAATTAACCAATTTCGGTATGTTAGAATAAACGAGCTCTTATTATAAAGACTAAGCCCAGCAGGATTATAATAAATTGTTCCTATATCAGGAAATAGCGCAACCCCCGCATCAGCGAGTGAAACAACCTTTGCGTCAACACCGATCGTAAGAAAGTTAAAGCTGGTCTTACCACCAGTTAACAAAACTTGAGAACAAAGCAGGAATAGAAATAAGAATTTTCCCGAAATTTCTTTCATGTTTTTTAATATCATTGTAATTTTAATCCCAATGTTAGAAATTGCATTCCAGAAGGTAAATACCGTTCAAACTTGTATGTATAGTCAAACAACACAGTAAAATTACTTATTTTTCTGCTCAACCCAAAACCAAGTGCAAAATCAGGATTTTTAAGATATTCAACACCAACTCTTATGCATATACTTTCCCTAAATTGTTTGGATGTTAAATAAAGAGGATATAATTCTGTACCGAAATTTAAAGTTCCTTCCGAACCGCTAATTTTGTATCCAGCTGAGATGATAAATAGATCTTTAAAATAACTTATACCAGTTCTTACAGTTAGTGGAAAGTTATCAGTAACCGTGCGTCCTTTTTCCTGATATAGAATGGACGAATCCCATTTATATTTTGCGTTTATATCGTGCACAGAAACACCAGCGTTTATATGTTCGCTGAATTTATACAGAAGACCGAAATCAATTCCAAGCGTTTGTGCCACAATTTCTTGATATAATTTATTATAGTAAAATTTTAGCGACAACCCAAGGGATAATTTTTCAATGATTTTGTTTGCGAAGGAAAAACCAATAAGGTATTCATTTGTATTAGTGTTGTTAATGTGATAACCATCTTTATCTCTCAAATCAATATTTTTCACACCAGCTCTTATGATAAAAATTGAAAATCCAGCGGTTGGGTAAACTGACTGTGTATAGTGTAAGAAATCAAGATTGCGATCAAGTGCTAAAATACCGATAGTAAGTGAAGCTGATTTTTGGTTTGAAAATGGTAAAGTCGCAGGGTTATAATAGCCAGTTATTTCTCCTTTGGTTATTGAACTCATAGCATTGCCAAGTGCTATCCCTCTTGAACTAAAACCCAATCTTGAAAAAGTAGCGACGGATGGATTTTGTCCAAATAAATTGAATGTAAATCCAAAACTTATTAGAATAATAAAAAGTTTTCTATTGAATGAGAAGTATTTTACCATACAACTCCTTTTCATCTATTTTGACTTTATAGAAGTACACTCCATTTGGCACAACCTTTCCAGAGTCATCTTTACCATCCCATATTTCGTCATATTCTTTAATCCCATCTCTTGTAGCGTTTGAGATAATGGTTCGGATCTTTCTCATTGCGAAGTCAAAAATTTCAATTGTCACCTTGCTTTGAGGTTTATCTACACTGTAATGAATTCTGGTGACCTCAAGCCAAGGTGAAAATGGGTTTGGATAAGCATATGTTTTATCATGCCCAGCAACTTTTTCATATGTTCTAAAAATTTTCCAATTTTCACCGAAAATTTCAGAATCAACAAATTTTACAAGTCCATCGGAGCTTCCAGCCCGAATCGTATCTTTTTGAACTCCAATTGAATAAAAAACATTAGTATAAATCATCTGACGAGATAAAAGATCAATTATTTTACCCACTTTTTTCCCAGTTTTGACCAAAGTTTTTCGTCCTCCAGAGACCATTATCGCTTACGAGCGTAAACTATGGAATCCTTAAAAGCGATATTGTGAACAAATTCACCTATCAATGTCGTTTTCCAAGTTTCTCCTCCATCTTCGGAAAGACTCAAGGCTTTGTATTCATTTGGATCGTTTGCATTTATTGTTGCGCCCCAAATTATACTTTTTGTTGTCCCGCCTTGATTAATCTTTTGGTTTCCAAGCGCCACTACAAAATTACCAGATATAGGCGAAGTTTGGTTTTGATGATCAATTTTATCCAACTTCTTCCGCCATCTGTTGATTTATTTATTCCATCCGCAGTGCCAACCCAAATAACTGAATCATCAACAGAAATAACCGAAAAAACGCGATGATTATAATTTTTAACAGGGTTTAATTCAAAGTTCAATAAATCATTTGGTTTAATTCTGTTTAAATTGTCTGGCGGGATTATAATTCTCTTCCAAGTTTTGCCCATATCAGTTGATTTTCGCAATCCACCAGCGAATGAAGCTATAAACACAGCTTCCTTTGTTAACGCTATATCATAAACTATGTTATTTATCGTAGTTGTTATCGGAAGCGCTTTAATTCTATTTTGTCCGTAAACTTCAAGCGTGTCTGTTTTTTCATCAATCGGTTGATTTACTTTTACCCAAGTTTGTCCACCATCAGTTGAATATAGTAAACCAAGCCCTTCTGGGAGATAATTGTTATCTACTTTAGTAGTTCTCGCAAGAGCGACCCATATAACGCCATCCTTACATGCAATTGCCGAAATTCTACTTTCACCAAACTCAGCTGTTTTATAGTAGTTTTTCCATGTCTTGCCTCCATCAGTAGTTCTACTTAAACCCTTGCTCGTTCCAATCCAAACAGTATCACCACATACACAAATGTTTGTCACTACATTTCCAGGTGGAAGATCAGAGAAATTTTGAGGTGAGTTTAATTCATATGTGATTTTAAATTGGGAATACAAAAAGCTAAATGAGATAAAGGTCAGCACGACAATTTTTATTTTCATAAAACCGTTATAAAGTGTGTTATAAAATTACTTAATGCACCTGCCCTATCTATTGCGAAGAATTCAAATTTATATCTTCCTTTCTGTGTGTTAGGTGGCAATTGGATTATAATTGAATAAATCCCATCACCAGCTTTTTCATCGCCACTTACTCCGCTTGTATTTCCATCGTCATACATTCTAAATGGATTTCCAGATGATGGAGAGCCATCGGGTTTGTAAGAGTTAAATTGAACAGATTTTATATCATTATTCCCGTCCGGATCTATCGCTTTAAGCGTTATCTTTATCAAAACAACTTGTGTTTGTAGAAAAACTGAGTTCAGGAGCAACAAGGTCTGAAATAACTGGAGGACGATTTCCACGGTAAAGATTGAGACTAAAATGAATTTCGTTGCTTGAAAAGTTTGATTTATCAATTGAGAAAATTTTTACTTGGTAAATTCCTGATTCTTTTCTTGATTTTGAACTCAGGCTCTCCGTAAAAAGTTGAATCATTTATTCGGGTAAGATCTATTCGTGTTAAGACAATCCCTCTGTATGGGTTTATTATTTCACAAATAGTTTTGGAAATATCGTTTTGACCATCTTTATCAAAGACAATCGCTTTTGCTTTAAGCTTGATTTTGAGCGTGTCTTCAGGAGATATTTCTGAACTTACAGTTATCGTATCAAGATTAATAACCTCAGGTTCAATTTTTGACGACCTTATAATTGGTGGATTTGAGAAATTGATGTCAATTACATTTTGATTTTCTTTCTCGCAAGATAAAATTAACAATGCCGTTAAGATGTAAAATAACTTTTTCATTGTTTATCATCCTATTTTTATAGGCGCTGGTGATATTGATAAGATGAATATAATAATTGTAATCCATCCAATTATCATTCGCTTTTTATCCAACATCCCGAATGTTCCAACAGGAGGATGTTCTATTTTAACAACGAAGTAAAGAATAAATGCCCATACAAGCCATCCGGGCCATCCTAAATTCTGTTCAAAGATACCAACAATACCAAAAAGAATCAATCCAACGAAGAATCCACGAGCTATAAACTTATGTTTTTCACCAAACATAGCAAACATTATATGTCCACCATCAAGTTGACCCACCGGGATAAGATTCATTGCTGTGACAAGCAGACCAAACCAACCTGCACATAGATATGGATAATGATAAATTTCATTCATTGGAGGTATAAAAGCATCGGGATTTATAACTGAAAAAAGTTTCTTAAGAAGAAAGAAAAGCATCGTATCACCAAATGTTAAATCGCCTTCAGGCAAGTTGGGAAGGAAGCGGTATTCAGGATGGATTTGATATAAATACTCTATGTCAGGAAGTGTTTCAAAACCATAGATTAATACAATTAATGTAGCTATGAAACCAGCAATTGGTCCGGCAACGCCAATGTCAAATAAAGCTTTTCTATTTGGGACAGAGGATTTTATTCTTATTACTGCTCCAAGTGTTCCAAAATTTAAAACTAATGGAAATGGTGGAAACGGGATAAAATAGGGGAGTGTTGTCATTACACCATGCTTTTTCGCAGCAAAATAGTGCCCAAGCTCATGCGAGGCAATTATGAATAAAATTGAAACTGAATACGGTATACCGAGGTAAAGGTTTGTTAATTCAAATGGATCCTTTAAAAGCCATTGTACTCCAGCTATACTTGTGGTGAGAAATGTCAAGAGAAAAAGAAAAATATGAAGAATGTAATTTGGTTTATATTCCTTGTATCCGAATGGTTGATAGTATTCTGGAGCGCTCATCTAAACGCAGTTTTTTATTCAATTTGGATAAAAAAAGCGAAAAAATCAAATTCAAGGAGTTTAATTGTGAAATTATTAGACATAGCATAATAGACAATATTTGAACATTTAGCATCTGGAATTTGAAACCTCGCTTCAAATTTTTAATTTTTCTTTTGGTATAAATTTTGATGAAACTTCTTATGGAAACCCGATAAATGAATTTAAACTGTGAACTCGTCTGTTGTTTTGTTCTTTGTGTCGGTTGTCCTTGATAGTTTTTGGATTTATCTCTATAAGAAAAAATAGTCAAATTATAAAGCCATGCGATATGTTATAATTAACAGATATGAGCCAGGCTATATTGAATTAAACAAAAAAAGAATTTTAAGGGAAAGGGTTGAGATTTTAAAGCAGATTTTAAATGATTGTACACTTTGTCCGAGAAATTGCCATGTTAATAGAAATGCGGGCAAGAAAGGAAAGTGCAGAGTTGGAAGTGAAATTATAATTTCTGGGGTTCATCCTCATTTTGGGGAAGAGCCGTGTCTTGTTGGAACTAATGGGTCTGGGACTATTTTCTTTGCAAGTTGTAATATGAATTGTATATATTGCCAGAACTACGAAATAAGTAGATTTAAACAAGGTGAAGTTGTAAGTGTTTTTACGCTTGCTGATGCAATGCTTTATCTCCAAAAGATAGGATGTCACAACATAAATCTTGTAACACCAACTCATTATGTACCTCAAATTGTTGAAGCTATCTTAATTGCTGCTAATAAAGGCTTAAAAATACCAATCGTTTATAACTGCGGTGGTTATGAATCTGTAAAGATACTGAAATTGCTTGAAGGAATTGTTGATATTTATATGCCTGATATTAAGTATTCAGATAATTCAAATGCGTTAAAGTATTCAGGCGTCCCAAATTATTGGGATGTTGTCCGAGAAGCAGTGAAAGAAATGTGGAGACAGGTTGGGGATTTGGAGATAATTGATGGTATTGCAGTTAAAGGTTTGCTTGTAAGGCATCTTGTTTTGCCAAATGGAATCGCTGGTTCTGAAAAGGTTTTCGAATTTATAGCAAATGAAATTTCAAAGAATACCTATGTTAACATAATGGCACAGTATAGACCTTACTTTAATGCTTTTCTAAAACCAGAACTTGCAAGAAGAATTACAATACACGAATATAGAGAAGCGGTTCAAACCGCACAAAGGCTTGGATTAAAAAGAATAGAGCTAAGTCCTTGGTATTAAACAAAGTTAGTTAGAGATCATGAATTTTTTTGAAGTTTTGAGAAAAAGAAGATCAGTGAGAAAGTTCAAAGATGAACCTATTTCTGAAGATAAACTCAAATTAATTTATGAAGCGATAAACTCCGCGCCGTCCGCTGGAAATCTGCAGGCGTACGAAGTTTTTGTTGTAAAAGACAAAAACAAGTTAAAACAACTTGCAGACGCTGCGTTGTCTCAAGAATTTATCGCTCAAGCCCCACTCGCTTTGGTATTTTGTGCTAATCCAGCGCGATCAAGATGGAGATATGGAAGTAGAGGAGAAGAGCTTTATTCTTTACAGGATGCGACAATAGCCTGTGCTTATGCCCAACTTTCTGCAACTGCTTTAGGATTAGGAAGCGTTTGGGTAGGAGCTTTTGACGAAGATGAGGTTAGAAGAATAATTTCAATTGGTAAAAACTTAATACCGATTGCAATCCTTCCCATCGGTTATCCTGATGAGAGCCCTGAACCAACCCCGAGAAGGGAAATAAAAGATTTAATCCATGAGATTTAAAACTAAGGCAGAATTTTTATCTGAATGCTTTTAAATAGTTTAAAGTTTCTGCTGGATTCAATTCTTGATTTCATTTTTATTTATGAATGTGAAATATGTCATCGGCATCTTGAGGACAAACGAGCGATAATTTGCAGGGATTGTCTTAACAAGATTGAAATGGTTAAACCTTTTGATATGATGCGAATTTTTGCTTCAAGATTTGAAGATTATGGATATATATCTAAAGCCTTTGCTTGCTTTCATTTTAAAGAAGAAAGCGCGATTCAAATTTTAATTCACGAGCTTAAATATCAAAATAAAAGTTCAATTGGGTTACTACTCGGAGAAATCGTTGGAAACGCCATTAAAGATGATCCTGATTTCAGCACTGCCGATGCTTTAGTCCCCGTACCTCTTCACAAGATTAGGTTAAGAGAAAGAGGGTATAATCAAAGCGAATTGATTTCAAAAGGTATAAGCAAAGTGATAAAGATAAATGTTCAAAATGACTTGCTAATTAGGGTGAGAAATACGGAGACACAAACGAAATTAAATCTTGACCAGCGCAAGGAAAATGTTAAGGATGCTTTTGTAGTTAATGATAAACATAAAAATTTTGTCAACGGGAGGAAATTTATTATAGTTGATGATGTCATAACGACGGGGGCGACTATAAATGAATGTGCAAAAGCTTTAATCAGTTCTGGTGCCTCAGGGGTTTTTGCAGTTTCAGTGGCGGTTGCAAGTTAATCTATGGGAAAAGCGTCCTTTAAAATTTTGTTTGCAATTATAATTTTTTGAATTTCGCTTGTTCCCTCGCCTATGGTTAAAAGCTTTGCATCTCTGTAAAGTTTTTCAACTGGATATTCTTTTATGTATCCATAGCCACCATATATCTGAATTGCTTCATTTGCACACTTAACTGCCACTTCACTTGCAAAATACTTTGCCATTGACGCGTAGAGACGATAATCTTTGCCAACATCTTTAAGGTAAGCAGCTTTATATGTAAGCAACCTTGCTGCTTCTATTTGAGTAGCCATGTCCGCAAGCTTCCATTGAATTGCTTGAAACTCGGCGATATATTTACCAAATGCTTTTCTTTCTTTGGCATATTTCAAGCTTAAATCAAGAGCACTTTGTGCAAGTCCAACTGAAAGCGCAGCTATACCAATTCTACCGCTGGCAAGGATCTCCATTGCCTGTTTATAACCTTGACCTTCAATACCAATTAGATTTTGAATTGGGACAACACAATTGTCAAAACTTAATGAGCAAGTTTCACTTGCTCTCATGCCAAGTTTATCTTCCTTTTTTCCAACAATTATACCATTATAGCTTTTCTCAACGATAAATGCAGAAATACCATTTTTGCCCTTGCTTTTATCAGTTATGGCTATTACGACAATAATTTCGGCAACTCCACCATGTGTTGTAAAGATTTTATTACCATTCAAGACATAATAATTTTCATTACGGACAGCGCTCGTTAGCAAATTCGCTGCGTCACTTCCAGCTTGAGGTTCCGTCAAAGCCCAAGCACCTATTTTTCTACCGCTACAAAGATCAGGCAGATATTTTTGTTTTTGCTCCTCGCTACCGAACATGAAAATGTGATTAGTGCAAAGCCCGTTATGTGCTGCAACACTTAATCCTATTGCTGGATCAACTTTACTTATTTCCTCAATTATTACAACATAGTCAAGATAAGATAGTCCTGCACCTCCATATTTCTCTGGAAATGTAATTCCGAGAAACCCGATCTCGCCAAGTTTTTTCATTATTTCAGTTGGAAATTCCCCCGTAGCGTCAAATTTTTTTATATGCGGTAAGATTTCATTTTCCGCAAATTCTTTTGCAAGCTGTTTAACTTGCTTTTGGGTCTCGGTTAAGTAAAAATCCATAATTCTTTACCTAAATTATTTTTGTGATGGAGCTTTTGGCTCCTCCAATATTTATAAAGCGTTTTGCTGATAAAAATGTTCTATCAATTCGTCTGCTATTTCAAATGGATTTACATGCAAATTAGTAATAAGGTTAACTTTTTCTTCGAGTCTCTTTAAGCGATCCGTTGTCCAGAAGTCCTCACGAAGTCTTTCCTCCACTATTTCTTTTATTTTTAGCTTTAATTTTTCCTTTCTTCTTTTTTCAAATTCGCCGCTTTTATGTAAAAATTCACGATGTTTTTTTATTAGGTTAAGAAGTTCGGCAACTCCGGCCCCGGTATTTCCGATTGTTTTTACAATTTCAACTTCCCATTCATCTTTTTTAATCCTAAAGCTCAAAACACTTTTGATTGCATTTACAGCTATATCTGCGCCCTCTCTATCGCTTTTATTCAATACGAATATATCCGCTATTTCCATTAGACCTGCTTTCATTGCTTGAATTGAATCACCAGATTCAGGGACAAGAACCACCACTATTGTATCAGCTACCTTGACAACATCAAGTTCAGATTGTCCAACACCGACTGTTTCAAAAATTACATAATCAAATCCTCCTGCATCAAGTATATCTCCTGCTTCAATTGCTTTTTTACTTAAACCTCCTAAACTACCTCTGCTTGCCATGCTTCTAATGAATACTCCTTCATCAAGTGAGAGTTCATTCATTCTTACTCTATCACCAAGCAATGATCCACCTGTAAATGGACTCGTGGGATCAACGGCAATTATTCCAACTTTTGCTCCTTCATTTCTCAATAGTTTAGTGAGTTGAAAAACGATAGAACTTTTTCCTGCACCTGGTGGACCTGTTATGCCTATTTTATAGGCTTTACCAGTGTATTCATAAATTTCTTTCAACAATTCTTCGGAGAATTCTGACTCGTTTTCAACAATTGATATTGCTTTTGAGATCGCTCTAAAGTTTCCGTTTATTATCTTTTGAACAAGATCAATCACCCTAATTTGCTTGAAATTTATTTTTGAAAAATTCAACTGTTAATTTTAAACCTTCATCAAGCGAGATTTCTGGTTTCCAACCCATTGCTTTATAAATTTTTTGATAACTTATCACGCTTCTTCTTTGTTCTCCTGGTTTTGCCGGACCATGAATTTCATCGCAAGTTGCACTTGTCAAATTTTTCAACTTGTAAAAGAGCGTATTTACATCTGTTTCTATACCTGTTCCAATATTGAAAACATCAGATTTTTCATAATTAAGGGCTAAAACATTTGCTCTCACGACATCACCAACGTATGTATAATCCCGAGTTTGTAATCCATCGCCGTTTATTATTGGCTGTTCGCCTTTTAGCATTTTACTTGTAAAAATAGCTACTACTCCAGCTTCACCATGTGGATTTTGCCTTGGTCCGTAGATATTTGCATATCGTAAGATAACATAGTTTAATCCGTGAACTTCTTTATAAAAGTAAAGATATTTTTCAACCGTTAACTTTGCTACCCCATATGGGGATAAAGGTCTTGTTGGATGTTCTTCATCCGCAGGGAAGTAATCTTGCTCTCCGTAAACCGCGCCTCCGGTTGAGGCGAAAATAAATTTTTTCACCCCATATTTAATGCTAAGTTGAAGAAGTTTCAAACTTCCTATTATATTCACATCTGCATCATATATTGGATCTTCAACCGATTTTCTAACATCCATCTGTGCTGCATGATGATTTACAATGTCAATTTTCTCGTCTTTGAAAATCTTTTCAATTTTATCGTCTCTTATATCAATTTGATAAAACTTCGCTTTCGGATTTAGGTTTTGAATTGACCCAGTAGATAAATTATCAACAACTATAACACTATGACCAAGTTGTATGTAAGCATCAACAACATGTGAACCAATGAAACCAGCACCACCAGTTACGAGTATTTTCATTTACCCTCCATTTATTTTTGAGTTAGTTTTTCAGGTAATTTAGTTTCTTTCTTCGCAACTTCAAAATTTAATTTTTGCGAAAAATTTAATTAAAGGAATAGTTAAAATCAAACCGGGCTGATTTTTTGAATAAATAACATATTTTCATTAATTTTTTCAAAAACGGCGCAAGAAAGTGATAATCCTTGGGATAGAAACATCTTGTGATGAAACATCCGCAGCTGTTTTGAAAGATGGTAAGTTACTTTCAAGCATAGTTTCATCGCAATATTTTCACTCAAAATATGGTGGCGTCGTCCCAGAACTTGCATCAAGAGCTCATCAGAAAGTGATCGTTAAAGTCGTTGATGAAGCTTTAAAATCAGCAGGTGTAAAGAAAGAAGAAATTGATGGAATTGCGGTAACTTATGGACCTGGTTTAATTGGTTCTTTGCTTGTCGGTGTTAGCTTCGCAAAAGCAATGGCTTTTGGATTACAGGTCCCAATTATTGGCGTTAACCATATTGAAGGACATGTGTTTTCTACATTTCTTATGAATGAACATCCGGATTTTCCGTTTATAGTTCTTGTTGTTTCGGGAGGACATACTATGCTTATACTTGTTGAGGATTTCTTAAACTTAAAACTCCTCGGACAAACTCGCGACGATGCCGCCGGCGAAGCATTTGATAAAGTTGCAAAGCTTCTCGGACTTGGTTATCCAGGTGGACCACTTATAGATAAGCTCGCGCGGGAAGGAGATCCAAACTTTGTAAAATTCCCGAAACCAATCCCATCCGTAAAAAATAAATCATCCTCTGAAATTATTGATGAAAATAAGTATGAATTCAGTTTCAGTGGTTTGAAAACGGCGGTTCTTTATTATCTGAAAAAAAATAATTTCCATGAACTTAATGGGGAAGAAAAAGATATCTTCATAAAAAATATCTGCGCAAGCTTTCAAAGAACGGTGGTTGAAGCTTTAGTTGAACAGACTATAAAAGCAGCAAAAGATTTAAATGTAAAAAACATAGCCATAGCAGGTGGAGTTGCAGCAAACTCTGAATTAAGAAAGACAATGAAAGAAAAAGCCGATAGCGAAGGATTTAAACTCTTTATTCCCGATCTCGCTTATTGTACCGATAACGCAGCAATGATCGCATTTGTTGGTTATATCAAGCTTAAAAATGGAATTAAACATGATTTTGACTTAGCTCCGCTTCCAAATTTGAAAATTTAGAATAACTAATAATGCTAAAGAAAGGTGTTTAGATTTAGATAAGTCAAACTCGTGTTTGAATTTATAAATCAATCCTTGAAATGAAACGATCAAGGAAAAGCAAATATGATGAAATTGAAAAATGGCGCAGGAAAATTGACAAAATTGATATTAAAATAGTTCGCTTGCTCAACAAAAGGGCAAGATATGCTGACGAGATCGGGAAAATAAAACAGGAATTAAATTTACCAATTTATTCCCCAGAACGAGAAACTCAAGTTATTCAAAATGTTATAAAACATAATTACGGTCCTCTATCAGATACAGCGATA
>JBCNVC010000002.1:107628-113152 GCA_039630395.1 Candidatus Kryptonium sp.
GCGATAAAGAGATTATATGAAAGAATAATTGACGAATCCAGGCGACTTGAAAGAGAATCAGCAGAGCTAAGAAAAATGAGAAAATCTCAAGTTATAAATGAAAACCCATACGCATCAAAAACAATGTTTGATGTTTTTAAAAAAACAGGTATACTGCTTGTTTTGTTTTTTATCTATTTACTCAATCGCCAGTTTTTCTTTGTTGATTTGCCTGCAACTAAATTCATTATAGTTGAGATACCTAAAAATTCATCATTTAAGCAGGCGGTTGATATTTTAAGTTCTGAGGGGATTTTGAAAAGTAAAGTGATTTTTTACTATGCTGGTAAAATTTTATCCTTTGACAAAAAAGTAAAAGTGGAAATATATTTTCTTTGATAATATGCCAATGGCACTTGTGATGAAAGAAATAACAAACCCATCCTATATTCTATCGGTAAATGTTACAATCCCTGAGGGGCTAACCGCAAGAAGAATCGCAGGTCTATTAAAAGCTAAAATTGGGATTGATTCAGCTAAATTTATTAAACTTGTAAACGATCCAAACTTTGCTAAACAGCTTGGAATAAATGCGAATAATCTTGAGGGTTATCTTATGCCTGATACATACATTTTCATCTGGGGAGATGCCGAAGAGAATGTGATCGCAAAGATGGTTTCGGAATTTAAAAAATTTTACGATGATACCTTAAAAGAAAGAGAAAAAGTGGTAGGGTTAAACACTCATCAAGTTGTAACACTTGCATCAATAGTTGAAGGAGAAGCGAGATTTGAAGATGAGAAACCACGAATTGCTGGTGTATATTTTAATCGTTTGAGAAGAAAAATGCCACTTGAAGCAGATCCAACAATTCAATACATCATACCAGATGGACCGAGAAGGTTGTTTTATAAAGATTTAAAAATTGAATCGCCGTACAATACTTATCTTAACCCAGGATTACCACCTGGACCTGTGAATAATCCGAGCAGAAGTTCAATTCTTGCAGTTCTTTATCCAGAGAAGAATAAGTTTTTATATTTTGTTTCAGATGGAAGCGGGAGACACATATTTTCAAAAACTTACGAAGAGCACTTAAAGGCAGTAAGAAGATATAGAAAAATCTTAGCGGAAAGGAAAAATCAGGAAAAAATCTTTAACGAGAGCAAATGAAATTAATTTTTGAGATATTCAAATTTTTGCTGAAAATCGACCTTCGCACAGGAAAAGAAGGAAAAGTATCCTATGAGCGGATCTTGTTAATTCTACTGATAAATTTTTTCTGGTTTTTTATGTTAAGCTTTTCTATTGTTATTTCAGGTATAAATAAACAAAACTTGACCTTGCTTCTTCTTGATTTCGCTTTCATAATTTTTACAGTTGAACTGGTATTAATAATCTTCAATATGCTTGTTGAGTTTGATGTTATTTTACTAAATTCTCGTGAAGTTGAGTTTTTCTCCTACCTTCCGGTTGATTCAACAACATATGGATTTGCTAAATATCTAAATTTCTTATTTTTCGTTTCACTTTTAAATTTTTCGCTCAATCTTTCGCCCGCCATTGTTCTGTTAATTTTGAGCACATTCATGCCCGATATCAATCTTGAATCGTTTATTAAAATTTCGTTTGTATATCTTTTGGTATCATCTCTATATGTGGTTCTTGTTTCTAATTTTGTATTTCTTATTTTGTTTTTTCTCGGGAAGGGGATCAAATCAAAAAAGTTCAAAGAAATCACCTTACCAGCTCAAATTTCCGCTGTGTTCATCGTGTTTTTTATTTATCAATTGATCAATAAATATCTAATATCGTCAGATGAAACTACCAGTATATTTATCACAGCAACTGAAAAATTTAAATTCGTTGAAGTTCTGCCACAGTTTATCTTTTCAAAAATTTTTGTTTTTCTTTCTGGCGCTGAAAATATAATTTTACAACCGAATGAAATTGTCGGGATTACAATTATATCGTTCATACTTTTGATTGCCCCGATCTTCATTGTTAAACTCGAGAACATTAAAAACATACTTGCTAGTTATACCTACGACAAGAAAACCGGGAAAAGATACTTGATTGTAAGATTTTTAGAGAGATTTAAAGATGTATTTTTCAAATCTGAGGCGGGATTAGCAACATACGAGCTTGTTTATGCATATTTGAGAAAAGATAAATCTATCAAGATTAAGGTTTTATCTGCTTTTTTTATATCAATTGCGATTGCTGTTTATTTTATGTTTTTTGATATGCTTGAAAATCCACTCATTAAGCCAGATTCAAGGGCGAATGTTATGATGTTGCTTTCACTTTTTTTCAATGTCACTGCGGGAATTATTGCGATTCAAAGTCACCGCGATCATCAGGCAAGTTGGATTTATCATTTCGTTAGAACCGAAGAAATTTATGATGTCATTCGCGCTGGTTTAATGGTTCTATGGCATCACATTTTAATTCCACTGCTTGTAATTTTCTTTTTCACATATCTCGTTAAAATTGACGATCTTGTTGCAGTTTCATTTCATTTTATGGTGACTCTTTTGGTTATGAAGATATTTTTTAACTTTGTTAACTTGTTTTTTGCTAATTTACCGTTAAGCCAACCTATAGAGAAGCTGAGCTCTATTGAGAAAATTTTACCGCAATTTTTTGCTTTATTTGCAGTTTTTGTCGTAATAATTTTCCAAAGAGGAGCGTATGGATTGATGTTAAAATTTGAAAGCTATCTGTTACCTTTGTTTGTTTTAACATTTCTCATTGTTATAGAAAGATACAGTTTAAATATTATTAAACGAAAAATTATGTGGATTTTCAATGTCGGATAAAAAGAAAATAATAATTGGCGTAACAGGTGCAAGTGGTGGAATTTATGCGGTCAGAACAATAAGAGCGTTTTTAATTTATGGTTTCGAAGTTCATCTTATCATCTCAGATTATGGAAACTTTGTTTTAAAGGATGAATGTGGAATTGATTTAAGAAATAACGAGCCGATTCAAGTTTTTAAAAAAATGTTTGGTGAAGAGGTTGAAAATGGGAATATAGTCAAATATAATTTTAGAGATTTGACCGCGAGGATCTCAAGTGGGTCCTTTGAAACGGATGGAATGGTTGTCGTTCCATGTTCGGTTAAAACTCTTTCTGGAATTGCCAATGGCATATCTTCAAATTTGATCGAGCGTTCCGCGGATGTTTGTTTAAAAGAAAATCGTCCTCTTGTCCTTGTATTTAGGGAAACGCCATTGAATTTAATCCATATTCAGAACATGCTAACATTGGCACAGGCAGGAGCTAAAATTTTACCGGCATCTCCGGCGTTTTATCAAAAACCAAAAACATTTGAAGACCTTGGAGATTTTATCGCTGGAAAAGTTTTATCTCTCTTTGGCATTAAACATAACCTTTACAAGAAGTGGGGTGAAGAAATATGAAAATTTTGTTTCTTCTAATTCTTTTTCAACAAATTTTCGTTTCAACCATGATTTCACAAGAGAGTGAGAAAAGATATAGAGCAAGGGAATTGGGAATCATAGTCGGTGTATTGCCAACTGGAAAATATAATGCTATTACCGATGTTAAAGGTGTAAAAGTAGGGCATAAGACGATAATAAAAGGCGATAGTATACGAACCGGTGTTACAGTGATAATTCCACATGAAGGTGATGTCTTTAAAGAAAAAGTCCCATGCGCTTTTTATGCCGGAAATGCTTTCGGTAAGTTTGTAGGTTCAACTCAGATTGAAGAACTTGGCGAGCTTGAAACACCAATTGCTCTTACCAACACACTTGCTGTACCTAAGGTCGCAGATGCATTAATTCAATATGTTCTTGAAAAATCTGGTTCGGAAATTCGCTCAATTAATCCTGTAGTTGGTGAAACAAATGACGGTTATCTCAACAAAATTCAGGACAGAGTTATTACATATCAAGATGTGCTTGATGCGATAAATTCCGCAAGCTCTGGCGAAGTTGAAGAAGGTTCAGTGGGAGCTGGAACTGGTACAATTGCATTTGGATGGAAGGGTGGAATTGGGACAGCCTCGAGGGTTTTGCCTAAAAATCTTGGGGGTTGGACAGTCGGAGTTTTAGTGCAAACTAATTTTGGCGGAATACTTTCAATTAATGGGGCTCCCGTTGGACTTGAACTTGGCAGGTTTTTTCTGAAAAATGAACTTGAAGGAGCAGACGGATCAATTATTATTGTTGTTGCTACAGATGCTCCGCTTATGCCAAATCAATTGAAACGGCTTGCAAAAAGAGCAATGCTTGGGCTTGCAAGAACTGGATCCCCATCTACAAATGGAAGCGGTGATTATGTCATAGCTTTTTCAACTAATCCAGATTGTAGGATAAAAACCTCAGATAGCTATCAACCACAACAGATAAAGGTTTTACCTAACTTTGCTCTTTCCCCGCTATTTCAAGCTGTTGTTGAAGCAACCGAAGAAGCGATTTATAACTCAATTTTAAAAGCTAAAACGATCTCAGGCTATATGGGGAGAAAAGTTGAAGCGATACCGATAGATAAAGTTGTAGAAATTTTAAATAAATACAACGTCCTAAACTATGATAAAAAATTTAAGTTGAGGTGAAAAATGATAGGAAAAACAATCGCAATAGTTGAGGATGATAAAGATATACTTGAACTTATAGCGTTACATGTTCAAAAAGCAGGTTTCAAGGCTAAAAAATTTACAGATGGTGAGTCTTTCCTTAGATATCTTTCAACCGATGTTCCCGATCTTTTGATACTTGACTTGATGTTGCCCGATATTGATGGACTTGAACTTTGTAAGACATTAAGAAATAGCCCTGCCACATCAAAGTTGCCAATTATAATTTTAACTGCAAAAATTGATGAAACAGATAAAATTGTTGGACTTGAACTTGGTGCGGATGATTATGTAACAAAGCCGTTTTCTCCTCGTGAGCTTATTGCTAGAGTTAAAGCAATATTAAGAAGAACATCGCAAGAAGGAGCTAAAATAGAGATCATAAAAATTGGTGATTTGCTTACAATAGATGTGAATAAAATGGAAGTTTTTGTTGAAGGTGAAAAAGTTGAGCTTACATTAACAGAATTTAAATTGTTAAAACATCTTGCTGAAAAACCTGGTTGGGTCTTTTCACGAGAACGACTTCTCAGTGCAGTGTGGGGAAGCGAAAAATCAGTCCTTGATAGAACGATTGATGTACATATAAAAAAATTAAGAGACAAGCTCGGCAAAGCAGGAAAGTTAATTAAAAGCATCAGAGGTCTTGGATATAAAATTGAAATTGAATGAAAAATGAAGAAGACGAAACTAAAATTCTTCGCATTTTTGATCTCAACAGTATTGCTTCTTCTTTTAAAGCCATGGATTGGAATTTTATCTGCGGTTTTGTTCGGGCTTTGGTGTTTTAAAAATTTCATTAATCCATTGAGTGATGTTGAAAACAAAATAAAAAATTTTTTTGATTTGAGAAAACTGCCGGTTGATGAAATAACCTCACAAAAACCAGAAAGAGGAATTGATAAACTAATTAATGAATGTGAAAAAAGTTGAAGGA
>JBCNVC010000020.1:0-28369 GCA_039630395.1 Candidatus Kryptonium sp.
TATCATTAGCAAGGTTCGTAACTTTAACAATTGTCCCAAGAGGCAAAGTTGGATGAGCTGCTGTAAGAGAATTCATATCGTATATTTCGCCACTTGTCGTCGGTCTGCCGTGAAATTCCAAGCCATAATATGAAGCGACACCGACTTGAACTTTCTCAGAGTTTTTGAAAGTTTCTTGAGTTGAATAACGGACAGCGCTTGTGCAGGAACTAAAAACAAATATCAAAATTAAGATTGAAGTTTTCAAAATCCTCATAGATACTTTTCCATATTTTTTCGTTTAAGGTAATTCACTATGTTTCTTACATCTTGGGCTCTATCGCGCTTACAAATCAGAATTGCATCTTCGCTACTGACGACTATTAAATCTTCAACCCCGATCATTGCGATAAGAATTTTATTCCCTTCAATTAATGAATTTTTGACATCAATTAAAACTACATTTTCTTGATTTGACGCTATATAATTTCCATCTTTATCCTTTGGAGCAAGGTTATAAACCTCCTCCCAACTTCCAACATCGCTCCATTCGAAAGCTGCCTTTATCACATATGCTTTGTTCGTCTTCTCCATAACTCCGTAATCAATAGAGATTGACTTCATTCTTCCATATGCTTGTTCAAGAACTGTTTTGAAATCATCAGTTCCAATAGTTTTGTCAATCGTCATTAATTCTTCATAGATATCTGGCAAATGTGTTTGAATTTCATCAAGTATCACATCAACTCTCCATATGAACATACCGCTGTTCCAAAGGAAATCTCCGCTTTCTATAAACTTTTTAGCTGTCTCTAAATCGGGTTTTTCAGCGAATGTTTTTACTTTATAAACTCCCTTCTCCGAAAGTTCACTCTCATCATCTTCAATGAATTGGATGTATCCATACCCAGTTGATGGATATGACGGTTGAATTCCTATCGTTATTAAGCCACCGGTTTTATATGCTGTCTCAATTCCTATTTTTAATGTGTTAAGAAACTTTTCTTCATTTTTTATGAGATGATCTGAAGGGAGAACGACCATCACTGCATCAGGTTGACGTCTTCTTATAAATAAAGCCGCAAGCCCTATGCAAGGCGCTGTGTTTTTTGAAAGTGGTTCAAGGATTATATTTTGGATCGGAAATTTCGGAAGCACCTGAACGAGTTCAGCTGTTTGATTTTTGTTTGAAACAATAAGTATGTCCTCCTCGGGGATAAGCGGATTTATTCGGTCTATTGTTTGCTCAATTAGAGATTTTGAAGATAAAATGTTCAAAAACTGTTTCGGTTTTCTGGCTCGGCTTTTGGGCCAAAATCTTGAGCCGACGCCACCTGCCATTATCACCGCAAATGCTTTTGACATGATTTAACCTTTTTTGTTTTTAATTTCTCACATAAATTCTCGGAACCCTTGAAGAAACACTACAACAGACTTCATAAGGTATTGTCCCAAGCAAATTTGCTACATCCCACGCAGTTATATTTCCACTACCAAATAAAATTACATCATCTCCAACTTTTATATCTGTGTTTAAGCCCACATCAACCATGATTTGATCCATCGTTACAGTTCCAACGATAGGAAAAATTTCACCATTTATTTCAACTTTTCCAAGGTTTGTAAGTGAGCGTCTGAAACCATCCGCATATCCAATAGGTATCGTTGCTATTTTAGTTCTTTTACTTGCTATGAACTTTCGTCCATAACTAATACTTGTTCCAGGTTCAACTTCTTTGACAAAAACAACTTTCGATTTCAGTGTCATAACTGGTTTAAGTTCCACCTTGTTTACGATTTCAAGCGATGGATGATAACCATATAAAATGATCCCCGGTCTAACCATATCAAGATGTGTCTCCGGCATATCAAGTATAGCCCCGGAATTTGCACAATGTTTTAGAGGTATATTAATCCCAGACATATGAAGCTCTTTTATGATGCTAATAAATCTTTCAAATTGAAGATAAGCAAATGATTTATCTTTTTCATCGGATGTTGCGAAGTGAGTGTAAATCCCCTCAATGTAAAGATTTTTAAAGTCGTAATAAATCTTTTTAACAAATTCAGATGCGTTTTTATAATTTACACCAATTCTCCCCATTCCTGTATCAACTTTAATGTGACATTTTGCTTTTTTCCCAAATTTGTTGCTTAGTAGATCAAATTTTTCAGCACTTTCAAGCGAAGCTATTGTTGCTGTTAAGTCATATTTAAAAAAAAGTTCCATTTGATATTCAAACGCTGGTGTTAAAACGAGAACTGGTATATCAATTCCATTTTCTCTTAATTCAATTCCTTCTTCAGGAATTGCAACGGCAAGATAATCAACGCCAAGCGATATAGCAGATTTTGATATTTCAATTGCGCCATGCCCGTAAGCATTTGCTTTTACAACCGCCATTACTTTAGTCCCCCTACCCACCAGTTTTTTCACCTGTTTAAAATTAAACTCAAAAGCAGAAAGGTCAATCTCCGCTCTCGTTGCTCTCATAGGAGGATTTGAATTTTTTATAAAGAAAATCTTTCAATTCATCAAAGTCGTAAAAAATTTTGTCCACACAGCCTATGATCCATGCTGGAATTTTTGAAAATTCAAATTTTGATACGAGGAAGATAGGTTTGTTGAGAAATTTTGCGAGTGTAATTTCACCTTGAGTTCCAGCCCCCTTCTCAGCGCTTTCATCCCAAAAGCAAATGATATAATCACATTCTTTTACAGCCTCAATATCTCTTTCAACAATTCGGCTAATTATCTCCGTAAACTTTTCTGGCGCGGTCTCCTTTAATTCTCTAAAGTTGACGATATCAGGATAGTTCTCCTCAAGAAACTTTTGTGTTTCAACCACTGGGTTAAAAACGAGATGATTTAAATTTTCTTTCAACCATTCTTCAATTTCAAATCGCCATACGAAGATCTTTTCATTTGCATGCTCCATTCCACCCGAAAGATATACGCGCAATTTAAGCTCAGAAATTTGTTTGGTTTTGCTAAACCAGTAGAAATATAGATGGAATAATTTAAAATTTCAAACTTCGGTTAAAAATAAGCATCAACATAAGTTATTATTTGATCCTAACACAGATGATTAAGCCTAAAAAATCGAAGATTGAGATATCATCACTTGGTTTCTCAAGTTTAAATTTTGCGTTTATCGTTTTTCGTTTTTAAATTAATAACGCGTTGGGGCGCTTAGCTCAGTTGGTCCAGAGCGCTACCTTCACACGGTAGAGGTCGCAGGTTCGAATCCTGCAGCGCCCACACATTTATCACTCTTAAACCTCCAATCTTAATAATAAATTCTCCCTCTTCAAGGCATATTTTGATTAAAAAGATTAATTTTGTTAGATTATCTTCCGAAAACTAAAAAGGAAAAAAATGAGCGTTGCTGAAATCCTGAAACAAGCGCGCGAGGGTCGGAATTTAACTCTTAAAGATATTTCCAAAAAAACAAGAATAAGCGAAAAATTCCTTGAGAAAATTGAAAGCGGGATCTATGATTTCGCTCCGGAGCCATATGTAAGGGCTTTCATCCGAAGCTACGCAAGAGTGGTGGGATTAAATCCAAATGATGTCATAAAAGAGTTTGAAAACGAAATTGCCTCTTTAAGACCCACACCTGAAAAAAAGGAAACGATCAAAACTCAAATTGATTTTGCTTCCTTTATTTCTCAAAATGTTTTATGGATAATCGGCGCGATCGTTTTAACACTTGTGCTAATTTTCGTTTTCATTGGGGTTGATTCGGAAGAGAAGAAACCTATTGAGAGGAAAAAGTTTGAAACAGCCGTTGAAGAAATTTCAAAATTTAGAAGTTCGGAAAACATAGAACGCAAGACAACTTTAGCAATTGACAGTCTTGATTTGAAAATCATTTCAAACGATTCTGTATGGTTCAGTGTTATAATTGACAGCGCTCAAGTCAAGGAGTTTCTAATGTCGCCGAATTCAAGTTTAAACCTAAAAGCGAAAAATAATTTCAACTTCACAATTGGAAATGCTGGGGGGATAAAATTTATTTTAAATGGATACGAACTTGAGCCAGTTGGTAAAAAAGGAGCGGTTGTGCGTAATTATATCATTGATAGAGAAAAATTAAAAGCAATTTCCTCTCTACATTAAGTTAAAACAAAATCTGCATCTCTAAAATTATGAGGCAGATAGACCCGAAGATTATTGAAAGAATTGAACAGTTGAGAAAAGAAATAAGAGAACACGATTACAGATATTATGTCCTCGCAGAGCCGATCATTTCTGACTTTGAATATGACATGTTAATGAGAGAGTTAATCGAACTTGAAAGACAATATCCAGAACTCATCACCCCAGATTCGCCAACACAAAGAATAGGTGGACAACCCACTAAAGAGTTTCCCACTGTCACACACCCAATCCCAATGTTAAGTTTAAACAATGCTTTTACGATTGAAGAAATAAAAGATTTCGACAGAAGAGTTGCTGAACTTCTTGAAGGTGAAAGATATAAATATGTTGCGGAGTTAAAATTTGATGGCGTTGCCATCAGATTGAAATATGAAAACGGGATTTTGGTTCTTGGCGCAACTCGCGGTGATGGAATTCAAGGTGATGACATAACAAATAACATAAAAACAATCCGTTCAATACCTCTGCGATTGATAAATCCGGATGAAAAGTTTCTAAACATTGAGGTTCGCGGTGAAGTTTACATGAACAAAGTTGATTTTGAAAAATTAAATGAAGAAAGAGAACGGCTTGGGGAAAGAATCTTTGCAAACCCAAGAAATGCAACTGCTGGGACTTTGAAACTTCAAGATCCAAAGTTAGTTGCCCAAAGACCATTGCGATTTTTCGCTTATTATCTTGAAGCGGAAGGTATTGAACTTGAAAGCCAATATGAAAACTTACAAATTCTAAAACGGCTTGGTTTCCCTGTTTGTGAACATGCAAAACTTTGTGAAAATATAGATGAAGTGATAGAATTTTGGAGATATTGGGAAGCTCACAGAGATGAATTACCTTATGAAATAGATGGTATTGTTGTAAAAGTTGACTCAATTCGTCAACAAGAAATTCTTGGGGCAATTGCAAAAAGCCCGAGGTGGGCAATCGCTTTTAAATTCACCCCGAGGCAAGCTCAAACAAAACTTCTCGGGATCACTTTACAAGTCGGAAGAGTTGGGACAATAACCCCCGTCGCAGAGCTCCAACCTGTGCCACTTGGTGGAGTTATCATAACGAGGGCAACGCTTCATAATGAAGATTATATCAAGGAAAAAGACATAAGAATTGGAGACACAGTAATAGTTGAACGAAGTGGTGAAGTCATTCCTAAAATAGTTGGAGTTGTTCTTGAAAAACGCCCTTCAGATTCAGTGCCATTTCAATTTCCCAAGACATGTCCTGCTTGTGGAGGTCCGATTGAAAGACCATCTGGCGAAGCAAACTATTATTGTGAAAATCCAGAATGTCCAGCACAAGTTAGAGCAAGAATAGAACATTTTGCCTCGCGAGGAGCAATGGATATTGAAGGACTTGGTGAAGCCATCGTTGACAAGCTTGTGACACTTGGCTTTTTGAAAAATTACGCTGATATTTACGATCTTTATAAACATAAAGCGAAACTCGTTAAAATTGAAGGATTTGGCGAAAAAAGCGTCCAAAATCTATTGAATTCAATTGAAAACAGCAAAAAGCAACCTTTTAATCGCGTACTTTACGCACTTGGGATTAGATATGTTGGTTCTGAAACAGCAAAACTTCTTGCTGATTCATTCACTTCAATTGATAAGCTTATGAATGCATCCCAATCGCAAATAGAATCGGTTTATGGTATTGGACCAAAGATAGCTGAAAGTGTCTATAAATTTTTCCGAGATCAAAGAAATCTTGAACTGATTGAAAGGCTGCGAAACGCCGGATTGAACTTTGAAATCAAACCAGAAGAGAAAGCGAAGAAAAAGCTTGCTGGAAAAACATTTGTTTTTACTGGTACACTAAAAAATTTTACTCGTGAAGAGGCAAAGGAGAAAGTTGAAGAATTGGGAGGAAAAGTAAGCAATAGCGTAAGCAAGAAAACAGATTATGTCGTCGTTGGTGAAAACCCAGGCTCAAAATATGACAAAGCGAAGCAGCTCGGTGTTAAGATAATATCAGAGGAGGAATTTCTTGAACTCATAAAATAAAAACCGGATGAAGAAATGCGTAAAACCTTTTCGCTTACAATTTTACTGATTATTCTTGCCAATTTTTCGGTATCTCAAACCTTGCGCGGGAAGTTTGGTTTCGGTGTCGATGCTGGAATATCAATCTTTCAAGGTCAATCAAAACCAGACATTCAACCAATTGGAAACGCAAAGGTAAGATTAGGGGTTTTTGATTTTCTTTCAATCGCCGGCAAATTCTCAGGAGGGTGGGTTGGATTTAAGGACAAAACCACAAACTTAAAGAATTGGACTACGATAATATCCGGCGAATTGCAAAGCGAATTTCACCTTGTTCCAAGAAGCAAATCAGATATCTATTTCTTTGTTTCCGGAGGAATAATTCATTATCAGCCGAACATAAGCAACTATATGGGTCGGAACACACCAACTGCTGGTTTTGGGCTTGGGTTGAATATGTATGTTAGACATTTCTTATCAGTTGATTTTTCTGCATCGTATAATCTCACAACAAGGGGTGATCTTGATGGAGATCCGGCAACGAAAGATAAAGATGGTTTCATTGCTTTGAAGCTTGGACTTTCTTATTATTTCTATGACAAAGAATACATACGCCAAGCGTTTATAAAAGGAAGAAGATCAAAGTAATAGACCTGTGATGAGAACTTTACTTCAAAATTTAATAATCGCTTTTGCAAAGTTAAGAAGCGGGGTTAGAGGTAGAAAAATTGTTAACTTTACGCAGGCTTTTCAAAGGGCGAGATATATTGCTATAATAATGCCAAGAGAGAAAGAGCAATTTTTAACCGCATATGAAATGCTAAAAGATATTCCGGGGAAATATAACATAACTATAATAGCGACATCTAAGTTCAAGGAATATTTCACGGCGAAAAAATATCGTTTCGTTGAAGTAAGCGAAGATAATATTTCAATTTTAGGTTTGCCCAAAAGTAATTTTGTTAAAAAACTTTCCCTGTTTAGATATGACATCGTAATAGACATGAGCTTTGACTTTGATCTTTTCAATGCATGGCTTTGTCAAGGGCTCAACTCTGGGATTAAAATTGGTTTTAAGAGGGATAACGCGGATCTGTTTTATAATTTTCAACTTGCAATAGGTAAGAACACCGATTTAAGATCCGCTTATTCAGGAATGATAGGTTCTTTGAGCATATTTTAACAAAAATCGCAATTCTATGAATTTTGAGCTATTGAAACCGGTTAAAGATACATTACTCTTCAAACTGAACGAGAAAAAACTTGACGCAATTATAGCGCCTGAATTGAAAGCAGAATTTTTAGCTTTATGTCAAAGCGGTATAAAAAAATTAATAATTGATTTATCTCAAGTTGAATATTGCGATAGTTCTGGGCTAAGCTCGCTTTTATTTTGTGAAAGAAGGATGCGTGAGAATAAAGGAACTGTTGTACTCATTGGAGTAAGCGACAAGATTCTGAATTTGTTAAAGATAACAAAACTAGATTCGCTTTTTCAAATTCTGCCTACTGTTGAAGACGCTCTTTCTTTAAAAACAAAAAAATGAACTCTATGAATTTTGGCTTAATTGATTGGATAATCGTTGTTGCCTATCTTCTCGGGGTTTTAATCTTTGGAATAATTTCGGGTGGGAGACAAAAAAACACCGCTGATTATTTCCTTGGAGCGAGACGAATCCCATGGCTTGCGGTCTGCTTCGCAGTCGTTGCGACGGAAACAAGCGCGTTGACATTTTTAAGCATACCTGGAGTTGCATATGCAACGAACTTGAATTTCCTACAACTTGCATTTGGATATATTCTCGGGAGAATTGCTGTAAGCTTTATTTTCCTTCCAGCTTACTATCGTGGAGAACTGGCAACAGCATATCAGTTTCTTGGAATAAGATTCGGACGAAAAGTAAGAAACTTTGCCTCAATTGTCTTTATGTTGACACGACTTGCTGCAGATGGTGTGCGACTTTTCACAACTGCAATACCTCTTGCGATAATTTTGAAAAACTCGGGTCAATTTGTCAATTGGTCCGACGCTCAAATTTATATAACCTCAATTGCTGTTGTTTCGTTTGTAACCTTTCTTTACACATTCATTGGTGGAGTTAGAGCAGTTATATGGATGGATGTCGTTCAAATGTTTATCTACATCGGTGGAGCTATTGCAGCAATTATTGTGCTCGGGAGTAAAATTGATGGTGGAATACCGCAAGTATTGAGTTTTTCGGCGGAAAAATTCAAAATTATAAATTGGGGTTTTGATAAACCTTTGAAAGATTTCTTCGCTCAACCATATACATTAATTGCAAGCTTAATTGGCGGGGCTTTCCTTTCAATGGCTTCACACGGTGCCGATCAACTTATTGTCCAAAGGCTTCTTACAACTGATTCTTTGAAGAATAGCCAAAAAGCTTTAATCACAACTGGTTTCATCGTCGCGCTTCAATTTTTCATGTTTTTATTTCTTGGTTTGATGCTCTACACCTTTTACAATGGTGCCAATATGAATCCTAATGAGGTCTTTGCTGATTTCATAGTAAAATATATGCCCCCTGGAATCTCCGGCTTGATAATAGCGGGACTTTTTGCAGCTGCTATGTCAACGCTTGCCGGTTCAATGAGTTCCCTTGCTTCCTCAGCAATGATTGACATTTATAAACCATACTTTGGGAAGAACATAGATGAGAAAAAAGAATTAATCGTTTCAAGAATTATAACCGCAATATGGGCAATCCTTCTCGTTGGATCAGCGATGTTTTTCATGAGGACAGAAAGAACAGTTGTTGAGCTTGCTTTAAGCATTGCTTCATTCACATATGGTGGACTACTTGGGACTTTTCTCCTTGGGGTTTTATCTAAAAATGTTAACGAAAATAGCGCATTGATTGCGTTTATATCAGGAGTTTTAATGATGGTTTACATAATTTTAAACACAAAAATCGCCTGGACTTGGCATACATTTATTGGCGCTGGAACGACAATAATTGTAGGAAACTTGGTTCAGACATTTATTGATAAATTTAACAAACACAGGAGTTGAGTTTTGACGGCAAAAATTTTTAAATTTTATAAAAAGTAAAATTTTTATCGCTTGTTCAATGCGAAAAAGGAACAAAGAAAAGAAACTTCTTAAACCGCCGGAAACTCCTGAAGAAGCCTTTGAACTTGCAAATGAACTGTACCGAAACGCGTTGAAAACGCTCTCGGAGTCACCTGTAGAAAATGGTAGATATAGAAACATAAAAAAGGTTTCGGAAGCGTGTGGAACAGCCTATATTGCAGTGTTGAGAGCAATAGAGGGCGAAATGTTAAGAAGAGGGATTTCTCCTGATGAATTCCCAGAAAATGTAATTGAATACAGAAAATTTTTAAGAAGTTTGCCTAAAAATGGAAAATTGATTGATGCTTTCAACACGGTTTATGAAAACCTCCATCTTTTTGGGTATTATAGACATGGTGCAGATGAAGCAATGATCAAAAGCGGGTTTGAAAAAGCCAAAGAAATAATCAATAAATTAACTGGCAAAAAATAAAAACAGGAGGAAAAAATGAAAATACCTCGTTTTAAAAACGAACCATTTACAGACTTTTCAAAGCCGGAAAATCGCAAAAAGATGGAAAAAGCTCTCGCAAAGGTTGAGAGCGAACTTGGGAAAGAATACGACATCATAATCGGTGGAGAACGAATCAAGACAAACGAGAAATTCTATTCCTATAATCCATCAAAGAAAGATCAAATCGTTGGTATTCTCCAAAAGGGAACCGCAGATCTTGCGAACAAGGCAATTGAAGTAGCAAATGAAGCTTTTAAAGAATGGAGCATGACGAAGCCAGAATATAGAGTCAAAATTATGTTAAAAGCTGCACAGATATTACGAAAGAGAAAATATGAATTTGCATCTTGGCAGGTTTTTGAAGTTGGGAAAAACTGGGCTGAAGCCGATGCCGATGTCGCAGAAGCAATTGATTATCTTGAATATTACAGCAGATGGGCTCTTCACTATGCAAAAGGAGCTCCCGTAGTTAAATATCCAGGCGAAAGAAACGAAATGGTATATATTCCTTTAGGAGCTGGCGCGGTAATTCCACCATGGAATTTCCCACTTGCGATTTTACTTGGCATGACTGTCGGTGCACTCGTAACTGGAAACACTGTTGTTTTGAAACCATCAAGTGATTCACCGGTTATCGGTGCGAAGTTTTATGAACTAATGAAAGAAGCAGGACTTCCAGATGGTGTTCTAAACTTTATAACCGGACCTGGCTCGAGCGTTGGCGATACACTTGTCGCGCATCCAAAGACAAGATTTGTTGCTTTCACCGGTTCAAAAGAAGTAGGTATTCATATCTATGAGCTTGCTTCAAAAGTTCAACCTGGACAAATATGGCTTAAGCGAGTAATTGCAGAAATGGGTGGTAAAGATGCAATCATCGTTGACGATGAAGCGGATCTTGATTCAGCTGTTAAGGGTGTTGTCGTTTCTGCCTTTGGTTATCAAGGTCAAAAGTGCTCTGCTTGTTCAAGAGCAATCGTTGTTGAAAGCATTTATGATAAATTTATTGAAAAGCTTGTTGCAGAAACAGAAAAACTTGAGATCGGACCAGCAAAAGACAACTATCCTGTTGGACCTGTAATAAACGCCGGAGCTCAACAAAAGATTCTTTCATATATTGAAATTGGAAAATCAGAAGGAAGGCTATTAACAGGCGGCGAAGCAGTTCGTCAAGACGAGGGATACTATATAAAGCCAACAATTTTCGCAGATGTTGATCCTAAAGCAAGGATAGCCCAAGAGGAAATTTTTGGTCCCGTTCTTGCAGTTATAAAAGCAAAAGATTTTGACCATGCACTTGAAATTGCAAACGATACAGAATACGGTTTGACTGGTTCTGTTTATACAAAGAATAGGAAAAAAATTGAAAAAGCGAAAAAACTTTTCCATGTCGGAAATCTTTACATAAACAGAAAATGCACAGGCGCAATTGTTGGTGTGCATCCGTTTGGTGGATTTAACATGAGTGGAACTGATTCAAAAGCTGGCGGTCCTGATTATCTATTACTGTTCCTGCAAGGAAAAGCAATTTCGGAAAAAATCAAGTAATTAGTCAGTAAAGCAGTTGAAATAACGAAGACTCATAAAAAACAAAGAGCTGAAACTATTTGAATTAGAAATGAGCTAAATATGAGAGTTGAACTTGACTTGAAAAATGCTTACGAATCCTATTGTCGCGAAATAGTTAAAAAATGAGCTTGAATTGATTAAAAAACAAATAAAATCGCACAAATGAAAATACACGAATACCAGGCGAAGGAAATTTTGAAGAAATTTGGCGTTGCAGTTCCAAAGGGTCGTGTCGCATTTACACCTGAAGAAGCAGTTGAAGTAGCGAAAGAAATAGGTGGCGAGTTATGGGTCGTAAAAGCACAGATTCATGCAGGTGGCAGAGGCAAAGCTGGTGGAATAAAACTTGCAAAAAGCTACGATGAAGTTTACGAACATGCGAAAAATATGCTTGGGTCAAAACTTGTAACCTATCAAACAGGTCCGGAAGGCAAAATTGTCAAGAAGGTTCTCGTTGAGCAAGGATTGAAGATTCAAAAGGAGTTATATGTAGGAATAACTCTTGATAGAAGCACCTTTAGAAATGTTGTGATGGTTTCAAGCGAAGGAGGGGTTGAAATTGAACAAATTGCTGCTGAAAGCCCTGAGAAAATTTTAAAAGAATATATTGATCCCAAACTTGGTTTAATGCCATATCAAGCAAGACGACTTGCTTTCGGACTTGGACTTGATGGTGAGGCATTTAAAAACGCTGTTAAATTTTTGCTTGCTCTTTATAAAGCCTACGAGGAAACCGACGCATCCCTTGCTGAAATCAATCCACTTGTTTTAACCACCGATGGACAAGTTCTCGCTCTTGACGCAAAGATGAACTTTGATGACAACGCGCTCTTCAGACATCCTGAAATACTTGAAATGCGTGATACCGATGAAGAAGACCCACTTGAAGTTGAAGCATCAAAATATAATCTTAACTATATTCGCCTTAATGGAAATGTTGGTTGCATGGTTAACGGTGCGGGACTTGCAATGGCTACGATGGATTTAATTAAACTTGCCGGCGGTGAGCCAGCCAATTTTCTTGATGTCGGCGGCGGTGCGAAAACTGAAACGGTTGAACAAGGCTTTAGAATAATTCTTTCCGATCCAAATGTAAAAGCAATACTTATCAACATATTTGGTGGAATTGTCCGATGCGATCGGGTTGCACAGGGAGTAGTTGAAGCTGCAAAAAAGGTTGGAGTAAATGTCCCAGTTGTTATACGACTTGAAGGAACAAACGCGGAAGAAGGAGCGAAAATTCTGAAAGAATCGGGCTTGAATTTCATCGTTGCGAATGGTTTTAAAGATGCAGCCGATAAAGTTGTAAATGTTCTCAAGGAACTTGGTTTAAACTAAACATCTTAGGGGGAGGGATTTCTCCCTCCTCTTTTTAAAAATTAAACTACCTCTGTGAATGCCCAAAAAACTTATAACAGAAAAAACAATAGTTGATCTTTTCAATCAAGGGAAAAAAGAAATTGAAATTGATAAAAACACGATAGTAACACCATCAGCAAGGGATAAAGCCATTCAATTAAGGATCAAACTCATTGAAAAACCTGATACACCTCAAAAGTTTGATTATCCATTAAAACCCGAGCCAAAAGCTGACGGTAAGAAAATAGTTTCAATTGCCAGTGATCACGCTGGTTTTAAGCTTAAGGAAGAACTAAAAAAATTTATTTCTGATCTTGGTTATTCAGTTCTTGACCTTGGAACAAATTCAGAATCATCGGTTGATTATCCCGATTTTGCTTATGCAGTTGCATATTCTATTATCTCTGGGAAAGCTTGGCGTGGAATAATGATTGATGGCACCGGCGTTGCCTCTGCAATTGTTGCAAACAAAGTCCCAGGAATAAGAGCAGCATGCTGTCATAATGAGTTTACTGCAAGGATAAGCAGAGAACACAATGACGCAAACATCTTAACACTTGGAGCCAGGGTCATCGGGAGCGAACTTGCAAAAGAAATAATAAAAGTCTTCCTCGAAACAAATTTCGGGGGCGGAAGACACCTCCAAAGATTGAACAAAATTTTTGAAATTGAGAAAAAACATCTAAAGCAAAAGTAAAATAGCATCAAATGCCAAAAGCAATCGGAAGCCCGATAAAAAAGGATCAGAATTACTACGAAAACGAAGACAATCTTAAAAATCTGTTAAGAATTTTAAACGCCAAAGCCGAACAAGTAAAACTCGGTGGTGGTAAAGAAGCAATTGAAAGACATCACAAAAAGGGGAAGTTAACAGCAAGGGAAAGGATCCAGAAATTAATTGACCCAAATTCTGAATTTATTGAAATCGGTCTGTTCGCCGGTTATGGAATGTATGAAGAATATGGCGGTGCACCATCTGGTGGTGTTGTGGTTGGGATCGGGAAAGTTCACGGACGAGATGTCGTAATCGTCGCAAATGACGCAACCGTTAAAGCTGGAGCTTGGTTTCCTATAACCTGCAAGAAGAACCTTAGAGCACAAGAAATCGCAATGGAAAATAGAATACCCATAGTTTATCTTGTTGACTCAGCTGGGGTCTTCTTGCCGCTTCAAAGCGAGATCTTCCCAGATAAAGAACATTTCGGAAGGATCTTTAGGAATAATGCGATCATGTCTTCTATGGGAATACCTCAAATTGCTGCGATCATGGGTCCTTGTGTTGCAGGTGGCGCTTATCTTCCCATAATGAGTGATGAAGCTTTAATAGTTGAAGGAACTGGAAGCGTATTTCTCGCAGGACCACACCTTGTAAAAGCTGCGATAGGTGAAGAAATTGATATTGAAACTCTTGGAGGCGCAGTTGTTCATAGTGAAATAAGTGGAGTAACAGATTACAAGTGTAAAAACGATGAAGAAGCGCTTGAAACGATAAGAAGCATAATTTCAAAACTTGGTGAAACCCCTAAAGCTGGCTTTAACCGTGTTGAACCAAGACCGCCGAAATATGATCCTGAAGAAATCTATGGAATAATTCCAAAAGATATTTCAAGACCTTATGATATGTATGAAGTCCTCGCGAGAATAGTTGACGATAGTGAAATTGATGAATACAAAGCGGGTTATGGGAAAACCATAATTTGCGCGTATGCAAGAATTGATGGCTGGTCTGTTGGAATAGTTGCAAATCAAAGATCCGTGGTTAAAACAAAACTTGGAGAAATGCAAGTCGGCGGAGTAATTTACTCTGATAGCGCTGATAAAGCTGCAAGGTTTATTATGAATTGTAATCAAAAGAAAATCCCCCTTGTCTTCTTTCAAGATGTCACTGGTTTCATGGTTGGGAAAAAAGCCGAATGGGGCGGGATAATAAAAGACGGAGCGAAGATGGTAAATGCTGTCGCAAATAGCACCGTACCTAAATTTACATTTATAATTGGAAACAGCTTCGGCGCTGGCAACTACGCAATGTGTGGAAAAGCTTATGACCCAAGATTTATCTTCGCATGGCCAACCGCGCAAATCGCAGTTATGGGCGGGAAACAAGCAAGTGAAACATTGCTAAGCATTAAAATTTCACAAATGGAAAAGGAAGGAAAAGTAATAACAAAAGAAGAACAAGAAAAACTCCTTAGGGAAATTCAAGATAAGTACGAAAAAGAAATGGAACCGCTCTTTGCAGCCGCACGACTTTGGATCGATGGAATAATTGACCCAATTGAAACAAGAAAAATTATATCCAGAGGAATTGAGATCGCAAATAATAATCCATATATTCCCAAATTTAATGTCGGTGTTATACAAACTTAAACTCTTGATCTTTTTAACCCTGACTTCATATGCAAATTCTCAATCCATTATTGAAAACAAAATTTTAATTGTTCATAAACTGCGGGATTTCATACGAAGCGAAGACTTCCGAAATCTTAAACAAAAACTCGGTGATGTCCGCTCGATTGACTTAATATATAAAAAATCTCTCGTCCTGTGTGATTACGACATTGAAAATGCTCTTCTCGTTTGTGGCTTCGCAAGCTTAAGCCACAGAAAAATCAATTTCAAGATCCCACTTATCGGTCTTAAAATCCCCATAATATTAACTTCTGAAAGCAAAGAAAATTATGAAAGAAGAATCAAAAATCTACCGTCAAGAATTTTCTCCGACACAATTGACGATAAAGATAAGCTTCAACACTTTTTCTTTTCTGCTTATATTGCTTATAAAAACGCCGGTAGAAGAACTGCAGATAAAATAGGATTGCTTGTTGAAGAAGGGGAAAAAATTGGTCTAAATCTCGCCAGAGATGAGAGGGACATAATCGCAAACAGATTAGGGCAAAGTTTTGGACTTTCCCTACATAAAAACCCGTTTACTCTTCCCTCAAGATTCTTCAGAAGAGATTCTATTGAAAAAAATCTTTACTTCCTTCTCAAATCTAAAAGAAAATTCTAAGTAAACTTTGCTTCCCTCAATTTTGAAATTTTCAATCAACCTGTCGCCAATCAAAATTTTCTCAGTCAAAATTTCTTTTTCAAATCTTGGTTCGAAAACAATTTTAATCTCCGGCAGATCTCTTTTTCTAAACACAAATACCATTAAATTTTCTTCCCTCCTGAATGAAACATTCAACTTCATATTTTGTATTCTCAAATTTCTAACCTCCCAAAAGTTCCAACTTTCCGCAATTAGCGGTGAAAAATAAATTTTTTTCTCAAAGGAATCAACCTCAAAAACACAATATTTATCCAAAATTCCATCAACGAACCTTGCAAGCGAAACAGCTGAGTTAACATCAAAAGTGTCATCAAATTTTTCTTTGAACAAATTCTCTTTCGTTTTTTCTATCTTTAACTCGTTCAATTTTTTAATCCAACTTTCATCTTTCAAAACCTTCGCAAACAGAAGAAGTGAATCAAGCACATCTTTATTAAATTGATCAAGGCTACAACTCTCAACAATTTTCTTCAATCTTTGCCAAGTGAACTTTGCAAAAAGCTTATCTTTTGAAGACCGAAGATATTTAGCACAAACTTTGATATACTCCGTTCTCAAATCTTTTTCATATTCAAAGGTTCCTGAAAGCGAAAATCTTGACGGTATCTCCCGCTTTAAACTCATATATCTTCCCCCAAATTCAAGCGTGTCCCTTACAATTTCATATTCACCAATTTTTAACATCAAAGGAAGAACCCCCAAAACTTTTCCATAATCTACAATTTCATCGCTTAAACCATCAACAAGGAAACTACCCAATCCTTTAACATATTTCACAAACTTTGGAAGGCAAGATAAAGCAATTTTTAAATTTCTGTTAAATTCTTCATCGGGCGTTAGAATTAAAAATCGTTTTCTGAAACCATCTTTCACAAGTTTTAAATTTTCTTTAAATAACTTATGGACAAAAACGAGTGCATATTTGTAAATTTCTTTTGCGCTTTTTACGATATCTTCGCTTGAAGATGGATGCTTCACATCGCCGACAATCGCAAAGTTGAATGATTTTTCAATTCCAGGAGAAATTCGGTAATAGATTATAACCTTTAACCCGTCCTCAACCTTGAAATCAACTAATTCAAACTTCTTTGGACTACCCAAAAACAAGCAAAAAAGTTTCTCATTCAACACATAAACACATTTCAATTTTTCTTCGCATCCATAGGAAAAGTTCTTAAGTGGTATGGGTGATAGATTCAAAATTTTCGGGGAAATTTTAAACTCAAAACAAATTTCACAATCTTTTTCCGAAGTTATGAGAAAATTTAAAATCAATGCTGATTTTTTCGGATGCGCAAATATCGTTTCTTTAAATTTCGTGTTATCAATTTCAAACTCCCTCAAAACCGCCTCTGGTTTAAAAGTAATCCGCACATTTGTTGGGGATAAAAATTCTTCACCACTTTTAACATAAATTTTCAAATTATCAATCAACCGGAACGGTGGGATTGATATTTGTTCTATTCCAATTTCCGAAACCTTTGCATAAACCTTGTTCCCTTGCACGAAAAAAATTTTATTCCTCTCAAATGAAAGACCAGTGTCCTTCTTCCTTATTTTTTTATGTGCGGTTCTCAACGCTTTTTGTTCAATTGTGAGATCAACTTTTTCAATTTTATCGGTAAAAGTCCAATATGTCCTCGGTTCAGGAAACCTTTTTGGATTATTCAAATAAAGAAGCGAATTCAGAATAAGCCGATCAAGATTGTGAAAGAATGGATTATCAAGTACAGAAAAATAAACATTCCCACCTATTGCTATAACTCTTCCTCTGTTTTCATATTCAAACAAAATTTTTTTATTCCAATTTATTTCTCCACCTAATTTTTCAACAGCAACTGTCCTTAACTTTTCCGGCGTTCGTTCAACATAAGCAACGGTTAAAAATTTATCAACTTGCTTCGTTAGAAATACATCGGCTCCATTTTGAAGCTTTCTAAAAACGGGATGACCGAAAAAACAAGCAAATCCCCTGGGTGTTTCGGATTTTAGTTCAAAACCTTCAAAATCAGGCTCAACTGGTTCAATTCCGAGATCATTTAAAAGCTTCATCGCTGACAAAGTTAAGAGCAAATTACCGCCACGATTAAGAAAGTCAATTATAACTGCTTTAAATTTCTCGCCCCTTACGAACTCCGGCAGTGTAAATTTTTTGTCGTAATGCCACCAAATTATATTAAAATCATTTAAGTTTTCTTCCAAAATTTTTTCGATCTCAACTTTAAAAGCACAACCAGTTCTTGCCCTGACCCATTTGTACGCATGAATTTGTTCAAAGGTAGGTTCAGATTCAAATAAAAAAGCAATTTTCATCTGACTTCTTTGCCCGGAAAGTTTTGATTCCCAACTACACTTCTATTCAAATGAAAATACTTTTCCTTCGTGATACAGAAGTCAACTATATCATAATATTTGCCTCTATAATAAATCCTGTTTCTATCCCTTCTGACCTCATCAAATCCAAGCGAATTAAAAAGGCGAATTGATCTTTCGCTGAACGAGAAGATATCTGTTGCAAAGACCCTATCTGCCTTCATAACTTCAAAAGCAAACTTTAAAATCGTTTTTATCGCATCTTTCCCATATCCCTTGCCCCAGTATTGTGGCTTTCCAATAAGTATTGGTATACAATAGATAATTTCATTTCTATCCTTAACACCAAGTCGTTCATAATCATCATCATAGAGAAGACAGATTTCACCAATTGGTTCTGGTTTTGCAAGATCAGTTGCTTCAATTATGAAAAGAAATCCATTATTCGAGAGATATTCATAAACTTCAACAACTTCATCCCAAGTATGTTCTGGTTCCCCTTCAGCTTCAAGAACAAGAGGATCGTTGTTCCACTCAAAAGCCATCTCAAGATCATCCTGTGTAAAAGGGCGAAGAAGCGTTTTCTCACCCTTTAATGTTATGTCATGAACCCTTATCAAGGTTGAATCTTAAATTTTTTTGATTCATTCATTATTATTGCAATACATTTTGCTGTTATAATAGCGTCTTCAAGTGCATTGTGAACTTCAGATTTTCTCTTGAGACCAAAATATTCAGCGATTGAATCTAAACTTAATGATCTTGGGGTTGGAAGGTTATTATTTTTTAAAATAGTAAAGTAATAGAAAGCAAGAATATGCAGGTCAAGAACCTTACTTGAAAACGGCCAATCAAACTTCGCTTCTCTATACGCGAAATGAAGAAAATTTATATCAAAAGTTACGCTTTGCCCACAAAGCACAAGCTCTTTTAAAACGGATCTGGCAGTATCTGGTTTTTTAAGTGTCCTTAAAATCCACGCTTCAAATTTAGGAATCACATCATAAATCATCGGCGCATTTTTTAGATCGTGAAGTGAAAGTTGATGAACGCCCATCGCTGGAATTGAAAACCTATCTTCATGAAGTGGATAAACATTCGTTAAAAAAGTCCCAAGCTGATTCCAATTCTCATCTAATAAACAAGCTCCGAGCTGAATTATCTCGTGATAACCCGGTTCAAGACCCGTTGATTCAACATCAATAACGAGATATTTCATTTACTTTTGCAGTGTTTTATTTTTGATTTCAAACCCAAGATTTTCAAGTTCCCGACTCACGATTTCTATAACTTTTTGAAAATCAGTTTTATCATTTACAAAATCAATATCATCCGTTTCAAGAATCAACATCCTACCCAAATTATATCTTGCCACCCAATCTTCATAATGTTTATTAAGTCGCTCAAGATATTCGCGAGGAATGTTTTGCTCAAACGATCGACCCCGAAGTTTAATCTGTTTAATAAGTGTATCAACATTTGCACGAAGATAAATTATAAGGTCCGGAGGTTTAAGAAAACCAGTCATAATCTTGAATAGTTCAACATAATTTTTGTAATCGCGCTCATCCATATTGCCCATCTCATAAAGATTTTTAGCAAATATCTCTGCATCTTCATAAATTGACCTGTCCTGAATTATCGAGTGAGGAGAATTTACTATCTCCATATGATCTTTGAATCTTTTCGACAAAAAGTAAATTTGCAAATTAAAAGACCATCGCTTCATATCTTTGTAAAAATCATCAAGGTATGGATTATCATCAACTGATTCATAATAAGCTTTCCATCCAAAATGTTCACTTAAAAGTCTTGTTAGCGAGGATTTTCCAGATCCAATATTTCCTGCAACAGCAACAAATATTTTTTCTTTTCTCATCAAGATCTCAATTTTATTTTGAAGATTTATTTATTATCTGCGCAACTATTTTTGTAGCAAGAATAACCCGCGGTGACGGACGAAATAAAATATCTGGTTCAATTTTGAAAATTTCATTCTTCTTTATTGCGTTTATGTGCCTCCACTCTGGAAATTGCTTTAGAAGTTCATCTTTATCTACATTTTGTTCAGTTAAAATTATTATATCGGGATTAACTTTCAAAATTTCCTCGCGATTTAGTATTGGATAATTTTGCTTTAAATTCCCAGCGATGTTCAATCCTCCCGCTCTTTCAATTATCTCATTTATAAAAGTATTTTTCCCTGCTGTCATTAAAGGATTCAACGAAAGAACCACAAAAATTTTAGGCTTCCTTGAAATAATGCTATGTTTTCTAATTTTACTAAGCTCCATTTTTAAACTATCAACGAGATTCTTTGCTTTTGGTTCAACACCAAATATCTTTCCGAAATCAAGTATCGTTTTAAAAATACCGTTAAAATCCCTCGGATTCGTCACAAAAATTCTAAAACCAAGTTCGGATAGTTTAACGAAACTTTCACGCGCGTTGCCCTCAACAGTCATTATTATCAAGTCAGGTTTAAGTGAGGCTATAATTTCATAATTTGGATCTATTACTCCACCAATTATTGTTTTATTTTGAGCCTCGGGTGGGAAATTACAATATCTTGTGACACCAACTATTTTATCCCCGAGCGAAAGAGAATAAAGAGTTTCGGTAATACTCGGAGCAAGAGAAATAATTCTAGTTGGCGGATCCTGGAAAATTAATTTTCTCCCTAAATCATCAATAATTTCTATTTGAGATAGAACTTCAAAAGCAAATATCAGATAAAATATAAGCAATCTTGCTAAATACCTATTCATCGCGAGATAGTCAGTTTTTGTTTAAAAAAATATCAAAATTGTTTAAATAAGCAAAATTTAAATTTGCTTTTTGAGATTTCCCCCGGTCTTGTCAAGAGGTGATTTTGTCTAAATCTTAAATAGCTTATGAATAAAGCAACCACTTCTCTAATATCTGTTTAGCTCTTGTAAGGTAGGTATCGTCTGATAGACCCCAAGGTTAAAATGACATAGCGGACACGCAGTTACAACTATATTAGCGCCCCTCTTTTTAACTTCTTTCAAAAGAATATAAACAAGCTTAAGCCCAAAGATGCCCTTACATAAATCTACAACTAAAATTTAAATCCTGCTTTTGTCTCTTCTATACAAGTTTAAAAGCAAGTGCGGGGCTGATTTTATTTTTTGAATAACCGATCGCGAATATAAAAAATCAATGGATTTTTTTATTGTTCTCAAAAGTCCAATATCATAACCGAACCACCATAAACGATGAGGAGATATAAAATCATAGCTTCCAAATTTAACATTTACCATATCATAAATTCCGAATTCGGAGTGCACTCTTCCAAACCCACTTGATTTAACTCCACCACAAGGTGCTTTAGCATCGCCATAGTGAACCACACACTCATTAACAAGAACAGAACCAGACCTTATCTTCTTGACGATTCTTTCTGCTCTTCTTCTATCCTTTGTCCACACACTTGCGGAAAGTCCATATTCACTTGAGTTCACAATCTGGATAACCTCTTCTTCGTCACTAAACTTCACAACTGGCAAAATTGGTCCAAATGTTTCCTCTTTCATTAGAAGCATTGAATCATTCACATCAGTTATAACTGTCGGTTCAAAGAAATAACCTTTTAACTCATTCCCATTTTTATCTTTTGGAGTGATCCTCTTCCCACCTGTTAAAATCCTTGCACCTTTTGAGATAGCATCTTTAATTTGATTTTCAATTATTATCAACTGCTTCTCGTTGTTAATTGGTCCAATTTCAACATCTGGATCAAGTCCATTACCGATTTTTAGCTTTCTTGTTTTCTCAACAACTTTTTCGACAAAGACATCAAAAATTTTCTCGTGAACATAACAAACCTCAACCGAAACACAAGTTTGCCCCGCGTTTGCAAATGCACCCCATACAGCTGCACTTGAGACAAGTTCAATGTTAACATCATCAAAAGCTATCATCGGATCTTTACCACCAAGCTCAAGCGAAACAGGAATAGGTTTTTTGGCAGCGTTTTGCATTATAATTCGTCCCGTTTTCGTGCTACCTGTGAATGAAATTTTATCAACTTCAGAATTAACAAGAGCTTCACCAACATCTCCATAACCAATAACAATGTTAAATACACCTTCGGGAAAACCAGCTTCTCTAAAAATTTCATAAATCTTTAAACCAATTAAGCTTGTATACTCCGAAGGTTTAAATATAACACAATTACCTGCGACAAGAGCTGATATGATTGGAGCTATCGGTAAAAGCAAGGGGTAATTCCAAGGCGAAATCACAGCAACTACACCAAGTGGTTCAAAGTAAATATAATTTCGTTTCACCCAAAATAAAGGTATCTGCGAGCGAACTCTTTTGGGTTTTAAGATTCTCTTAGCGTTTTTGATGTGAAAATCAAAAAGATCAAGTGTTGGAAAGATTTCCATAGAATATGATTCAACTATCGGTTTGCCATTTTCAAGGGTTATAAGTTTCGCGATTTCATCACGATTCTTGTAAAGAATTTCCCTCGCATTTTTTAAAAGAGCTAATCTTTCGTCAATTCTTGTGCTTGCCCACTTTTTAAATGCTTCTTGTGCGACCTTTGAAATCCTGTAAACTTCTTCAAGTGGAGTTGTTTCAATTTCAGCTATAACTTCAAGCGTCGCTGGATTAATTGAAATTAATTTCATTTTAGTTTGGTTTGAGTTTTATGCTTAAAACCGAACTTAACAGCTTTCGAGTATATTCATTCTCCGGCTCATAAAAAATTTTTTCAATTGCACCTGACTCAACAATTTCCCCCGCCTTCATAACAAAAGCCCTATCTGCTATTCTTCTTGCAACTCCAATATCATGAGTTATAAACAAAATCGTAAGATTAAATTCATCTTTTAAAGTCTTCAAAAGATCAATGATTTGAACTTGTATTGAGACATCAAGGGCAGAGACGATTTCATCACAGACCAAAAACTCCGGCTGTAAAGAAATTGCCCTAACTATCGCACAACGCTGAAGCTGTCCTCCACTCAATTGCGATGGATATTTCTTTAAAATATCGGGATTAAGTGCCACTATTCTCATTAACTGGACAACATAATCTTCAACGCTTGAATCATCAACGATCTTGTGAAACTTGACTGCTTCAAAAATTTGATTTCCAACTTTATAAATTGGATTGAAAGTCGTAAACGGATCCTGAAAAATCATCTGCATTTTTCTTCTCAGCGGTCTCATTTGCTCTTTATTAAATTCAGTTATATCAATCCCGTTAAATAAAATCCTGCCTTCGTCTGGATCTATTAATTTCAAAATTAATTTTCCGAGCGTTGATTTACCACTGCCAGATTCACCAATGAGAGCCCATATCTCAGCTTCGCTGATTAAAATATCAACCCCATCAACTGCTTTTATTATCCTTGAACCAACCTTAAAATACTTTTTCAAACCTTTTGCCTTTATCTTTTCCGGTCTATTCATTTTTCAAATGCGCTTGCTTTGTGGTTATTTGTTTTCAACGATAAGAAAAATTGAACAATAACCCCCACGCCAATGATGCTTGCAGTTTCCGATCGTAATCTTCTTTCACCAAGCGAAACAACATCAAAACCAAATTCAACAGCAATTTTAATTTCCTCATCTGTGAACCCCCCTTCTGGTCCAATTGCAACTAAAATAGATTTCGCATTTTTTAAATCCGCAAGATAATTCCAAAGCAAAACTCTTCCATATACATCACTTTCATGAAAAATTATTTTTCGTTCATACTCTTTGAATCCCTGAATAAACTTTTTAAAATAAATAGGTTCGCATAGCTCTGGCAACAAAGCACGATTTGACTGCTTACAAGCAGAAAGAATTATCCTTTTCCATCTATCAATTTTGTTAGGCGAGATATATTTAGGATCTTTAACAGAGACGACTCGTTCTGTTACAATTGGAATTATACGCTTCACCCCAAGTTCGGTTAATTTTTCAATTGCGAATTCAAATCGCTCGGGACTTTTCAAAAATGCCTGCGCAATTGATATATCTGTTTCCAACTCACCTTTCATAAACTCTTCTGCGATTATCTCACATTCAGCCTCATCGTGCGTTATGTTTATGATTTTGGCAGTGTAAATTTTTCCACTACCATCAAACAAATAAATTAACTCACCCTTCTTCTTCCTTGAAACACGAGCAAGATGATGAAATTCTTCACCTTCAACTTTTGCAATGTTATTTTTTACATTCCTCGGATCAATATAAAAACTTTCCATCACCGGATAAAAATCTCTTTTGCATAAAATTAAGTTATTTAATCCTTTCAATCAACATTCGCAAAGATATAAAATTTGATAATTTACTTAAATTTGGCTAAAATAATTTTGGATAGAAAACACAAGATTTTAAAAGCCATGTTCAAGGTTTTATTATTACTATTTTTGATCCCCGCACAACTTGTGGGACAGAATCAGCTCCGAATAAATGCGGATTATGCTTCTTTCAAATATGACGCATCACGAAGCTATGTTGAAATTTATTATTCGTTTCATCACAGCCAGCTTAAATTTGTAGGAGATGAAGCTGGTTTCAAAGGTGGGCTTGTGCTTCATGTGTTAATTAAAGATGTCGCCAAAGACAGCATAATTCAAGGTAGAGCTTGGAGAGTTCCAGTTGAACTTAAAGACACAAGCGAAATCGATCCGAGTAAAAGTTTAATTGGGGCTACTGCTTTCCTTCTCGAACCGGGCAAATATCAATTTATTGTCACCGCTCGTGACATCAATGATCTATCAAGATTTGACAGCTTGATAATACCTGCTTTAATAAATCCAGTTCCAGAGAATAAGTTATGGTTAAGCGATGTCCAACTTTGTTCCAACATCTATCAATCAAATAACAGGGAAAGTATCTTTTACAAAAACACATTTGAAGTTATACCAAATCCAAGCCTACTTTATGGTCTCGGTTTGCCCGTGCTTTACTATTATGCTGAAATTTATAATATCAACGCTGTGACAATTGATAGATATACAATCGAATGGAGAATTTACGATTCCTTCGGAAATATGGTTAAGAGTGGTAAAAAATTAAGAATGAAAACAGCAGCAAATGCCGTAGTTGAAGCGGGAACAGTTAATCTCTCAAATCTTCCATCTGGTACATATCGGTTTGTTTTAATTGCAATGGATACAGCAGAAAATAAAGGTGTTAGCTCTGTTAAAAGATTTTATGTTTTTAATCCGAATATAGCCTCGCCTGATACCTTGCGAATTACAGGTGGCTATGACCTTGCGTCAGAATATGCGGGTATGACAGAAGCCGAGCTTGACAAGGAATTTGCAATAGCAAGATATATTGCAACACCTGAAGAGGTAAATAGATATAAACAATTAAAAGGCGAAGAAGCTAAGCGAAAATTTCTCGCTGAATTCTGGAAAAAAAGAGATCCCAATAAAGATACACCCATTAATGAGATGAAAATTGAATACTTTAAAAGAGTTGAATACGCAAATCAACATTTTACGGTAGGAAACAAGGAAGGTTGGAGAACAGACAGAGGAAGAGTTTATATCATGTATGGACCACCTGATGAGTACGAAAGACATCCCAGCGAGGTTGATAGCAAACCCTACGAGATCTGGTATTATCACAGCATTGAAGGTGGAGTTCACTTTGTATTTGTTGATAAATCTGGATTCTCAGATTATATCCTTGTCCATTCAACGAAACGAAATGAAATAAGAGACGATAATTGGCGAATTCATATTGCCCCGAATTAAACTTAAAGAGGGCACCGTAATGGTGCCCTTGTATGAATCAATGTTCCATTTCTTTGTGGGTTTTCTCTGGTTTCTTATCATTCGCACTGAAGCCAACTTTAACGATCGCATCTTCAAGGTCACTTACCTTAACCTTTTGGGGATCATAAACAACCTTAACCACCCCAATTTTTTTCTTGTAGTCTTTTTTCTCAAATTCAACAGCTTTCACTCCATCAACTTTTTTAAGTGAATTCTCAACAGATTTAGCACATCCACCACATTCAATTCCTTTGACATTTATCTTTGCTACCACTCCCTCAACTTTCGCTTGTTGTTTCTTCTCTTGCTTTAGATCAGTTTCAAACCCCGTCTCATTAACCGCTTCCGCCAATTTGTCTAAACTAACCTGACCTGGATTATAACTGACCTTAACGATGCCATAGCCTTTATTAAAGTTTGTTTCTTCAAATTCAACTGATTTAACCCCTTTAACATTTACCAAAGCTTCTTTTACCTCATCCACACAATGGTCACAAGTTACCCCACTTACTTTAAACTTCACAGTTGCCGTTTTATCTTGCGAAAAAACAAGACCAATGAATAAAAATACTAAAACAAAAATATGAACTGCCCTTTTCATAGTAGCACCTTGTTTTGTTTATAAGTGGTTTTAAAATTAAAAACAAAATTCACGGCTATATAGTTTTCAGAATACATGGTCAGAAATTATAAATCTCGTTTCGTCTTGGGAAAACCTCAACATGATTTACGAGCAAAGTTTTGCGCAACTTTTCAATCGCATTGCGATATGACGAAAAACTATACACCTTTATTCTTTCTTGAATAAATCCAAATTGGGAAACATCAAGCGACTCATCAAGCATATCAAGAAATTTCTTCGGTTTAAGTCCCGTGCCCGCAAGAAGCTTACTTTTGCGCAGTAAACTTAATATGTAAAAATTTTTCTTCGTATGAGTATGATATCGGCGAATGGTATTTATTGCATTTATTTCACTACCAGAAAAAGCAACAGCGAGCGAAAATGAAATTGCGGTTTCTTTTCTATATGTTTTATCAAGATAATCCCCTGTGATAAGATTTATCATAATTTCAGTCCATCCCTCGTAAAACAACGCCCAACTTCCCGTTCCACCAGTTAAATATTGTATATGATGAATAAGTTCATGAAGTATTAAATCCATAGGTATCGGGATATATTCAGGGATCAGATGCTCTTCCCCATCAACAAGTATATAATCCCTTATGACAATTGATTTATCTGCGTTGTTATAAAATGAGCTTGCTTCCGAATTGATCTCTTTTACACTGCTCGCTGTTTTAAGCCAATGCTTTTTATCAGGATGCCCAAATTGATATAAACTTGCATATTCAAGCGCAGATTTAGCAAGAATTATTTTAGGAATTGGAACCTCAAAATTGACATTCAAATGATACTTTAAAAGATTAATCAAGTTTCGCAAAGTTTTCTGTGGATATGGTTTCATTTCCCCCTTGTTTGAAATTTATTTACTCATCTCAAACATTCTTTCAAGGGGAACAAGTGCCTTTTCAATTATGTCTTTTGGTAATGTCACCTCTGGTTGCTGTTTTTTCATACAAAGATAAAGTTTCTCAAGTGTGTTCTTCTTCATGTATGGACATTCATTGCATGCACAACCAGAATCAGATGGAGCCGAGATGAAAGTTTTATCTGGACACGACTTTTTCATTTGATGAATTATACCTGGTTCCGTTGCGACGATGAAAATTTTATCTGAACTTGATTGAACATATCTTAACAATGCACTTGTTGAGCCGATAAAATCAGCTTTCTCAAGAACTGGATCTTCGCATTCAGGATGAGCGATAACTTTTGCCTCAGGATATTGGAGCTTTAATTCAAGTATCTTCTTTTCACTAAAAGTCTCATGAACTATACATGTCCCAGGCCAAAGTTCCATCTTTCTACCTGTCTTTTTCATAAGATAGCGTCCGAGATTTCTATCTGGAGCGAAAAGTATTGGTTTATCTTCGGGAATTTGCCTAATAATTTTTTCAGCATTGCTTGAAGTTACAATAATATCACTTAATGCTTTGACCTCAGCCGATGAATTGATATATGTAACCGCGATATGATCGGGATGCGCCTCACGCCACGCCTTAAAAAGCGACGCCGGACAATTATCCGCAAGTGAACATCCTGCCTCGGTATCTGGGATTAAAACTTTTTTATCGGGATTTAAAATTTTGGCTGTTTCAGCCATAAAATAAACGCCAGCAAAAACAATAACATCTGCATCGGTTTCCCTCGCCCGTTTAGAAAGTTCCAAACTATCCCCAACAAAGTCAGCCAAATCTTGGATTTCCGACTCTTGATAATAATGAGCTAAAATCACAGCGTTTAACTCCTTTTTCAACTTCAAAATTTCTGCTTCAATATCTATCAAAATTTCCACTCCCGGTTCCATTTAGTTCCCTAAAAATTTATTTGTCTTTGCGTGAATTTAAACTAAAAAAAGACAATTTGCAAATTTATCTCGGCAAAACAAAAAAGATCAAGCGAATTTTAATGCTTGTTCTTCTTATCAAATGCTGGCTTGTGAGTTCGCTCAAATCGCATAAGCCTAAAACTTGACTTTTTAAATTTTCCCGACTATATTATCTTCGACTAAAAAAACAAAATGGTC
>JBCNVC010000200.1:0-1722 GCA_039630395.1 Candidatus Kryptonium sp.
AGGAGAACAAAAACGAGTTAACTTAAAATTTTAAAAGTAAAATTAAAAATTTAGGAGGGAACTATCATGGCAGAATTAATTTCAATCGAAAAAGAAGAACTCGTCAAAGCAATAGACGAGATCGTTGCACAAAAAACTGAAGAAGTCAAAAACAGCTTGTTAAGTGAAATGAAAAACAAGTTAACAGCTCCGCAGTTTTTTGTTAAGTCCGAAACGCCCGAGTGGATGAAGCGCATGGCGGATGCTGTTAAGGCTGTTTATAACAGAGATGAAGCAAAGTGGAGACAATTGACGACAGGTGAAGGCTGGATTCCGCGTGAATTCAGCGAAGAGGTTATAAAGAAGCTTGCTTATGAAAATGTATTTAGAAAATTTGCGCGAGTGATTTCGACAAACTTTCTTGCAGGTTCAATTCCACGAATGACCGGGTCTGCAACCGCATTTTGGGTTCCTGAGGGTTCAGCAGGCACTCAATCAACACCAACTCGCGATGTTGTTAACTTTACTGTTAATAAGCTCATGGTCGTGATCCCTGTTACAGAAGAACTGTTAAGTGCTACGCATGTTGATTTAGTTAACTTGTTGGTTGACATAGTTGCTGGAGCATTTGCTCAGAAAGAAAGAGAAGCCATGGTTAATGGAACTGGATCGGGACAACCGCGCGGAATTAGAGCTGAAACCTGGTCAAACGATATCGGTTGGGATGCATCAGATATCTATGGAACGCTTGTCAAAGCATATCTTGCAGTAGATCCGCAATATCGCGCAAGTTCAGTTTGGCTTGTGAGCAATAAAGCACTTAACATTTTGTTAAGTGCTAAAGATACAACCGGAAGACCACTTTTGAATTATTACTTACAAGAATTTCCAGGGACACTTTTCGGAAGACCTGTTTACGAAGTGCCTGAGATACCTGAAAATCTTGGAGCTGGTCAGGATGAGACTGAGATTTATTTTGGTGATTTCAGTAATTATATAATCATTGATTACAAAGGCGGAGCGATTGAGGGCTCTGAAAGCGCTGAGGCTGAATTTACAAAAGATCTTGTCCTGTTCAAGTTCAAAAAGCGTCTTGATGCTAAATTCGCATATTTTGAGCCAGGAGTCAATGTTGTGAGAATTAGAAAAGTTAAGTAAACAGTGATGGCGGGCTTATGCCCGCTCTTTTCTTTTGAAAATTAATTTACAGGTTTATGATCGTTAGTTTAAGCGAAATAAAAGAGTATCTAAAAATAGACGCGACAGACACGATATATGATAATTTTTTAAACAGGTGGAATAAAATTATTCAATCATACATTGAAGATTATTGTCAACAACGATTTGAGATTGTTAACATAACAAATGAACTTGCGGATGGAACAGGACGACTTTACCTTGCTGTTAAGAATTTGCCGATTGTTCAGATTAACTCTGTTCATTTTACAGTGGATAACTTGACCTGGCAAATTTGGGAAGATAGTTTGATTACCGATGGAATACTTATATATGGCAGGAAGATATTTCCGAAAGGCAAATCAAATTTCAAAGTTTCATATACCGCTGGTTGGGCAGAGCCCCCGGAAGGAATTAAGAGAGTTATAATTGAAAAAGTTGCGGAAGTTTTCGCAGAAGGTCCTGGGCAAGGGAGGCTGGGTATTGATTCAGTTAGCAGTGGTTTAACAGGAACGAGCACGAGCACGAGATATAAAGAGCTCTCACAAAGGCACAAAGAGATTCTTG
>JBCNVC010000201.1:0-1691 GCA_039630395.1 Candidatus Kryptonium sp.
TACCCCCACTTGGAAAGGCGGAGATGCCTTAGATCATACGCTTTGTTTCAATCCCTCACAGGTACGATTCAAACAGGATTTAATGCGATTGAAAAACGCCATACAAATTATGTTTCAATCCCTCACAGGTACGATTCAAACATATCAACTTTTATCTCCGCGCTAATTTCTTTGCTTGTTTCAATCCCTCACAGGTTCGATTCAAACTTGTGAATGATTGGAAAGGTAAGGTTGATTATTTAGCACGTTTCAATCCCTCACAGGTTCGATTCAAACTCAGTTAAAACTATTTCAGACTTTATAAGAGAGTTCGCGTTTCAATCCCTCACAGGTTCGATTCAAACATTAGAGTCCTTGCGAAGTGGCGGGGCATACTGGGCGAGTTTCAATCCCTCACAGGTTCGATTCAAACTATTTAAAGCGGTGATTGCGGATATTGTCACGAGATTGTTTCAATCCCCCACAGGTTCGATTCAAACTATCTTGTATTATTTATTGGTTGGTGCGCACTAAATCCGTTTCAATCCCTCACAGGTTCGATTCAAACTTATGTGAATGATTTCTGTTTTGTTTACTCTCTTAAAAGTTTCAATCCCTCACAGGTTCGATTCAAACTGAGATCGGAGTAAAGATTTGCAAGAAGGATATTACGTTTCAATCCCTCACAGGTACGATTCAAACTGAATTGTATTTAAAAGTAAATTAAAAATTTGATAGGTGTTTCAATCCCTCACAGGTACGATTCAAACAACTTTGCTCTTATAACTTTTAGCGCATCTTCTAATGTTTCAATCCCTCACAGGTACGATTCAAACGTTAAGTAGTTCAGCATAATCCCCGCGTTCATATCTTTGTTTCAATCCCTCACAGGTACGATTCAAACGCACTTATTGGAAACAATTAACCTTACAAATTGCAAGTTTCAATCCCTCACAGGTACGATTCAAACTGGATATAGTTTCAGGGATAAGTATTTTTTGAATTTGTTTCAATCCCTCACAGGTACGATTCAAACGCACTAATTAAAGTTTACAACAGCGCTATTGTTTTCTCCGTTTCAATCCCTCACAGGTACGATTCAAACCTGGGCAATGAGCCCAGAGCTTCAACTCGCTTTAAAGTTTCAATCCCTCACAGGTACGATTCAAACTTATTTCTCAAACTAAAAACAAAAGGAGGCTTAACTAGTTTCAATCCCTCACAGGTACGATTCAAACAAACAAATGCGTATTTGAGGATATTATTTGCACATTCGTTTCAATCCCTCACAGGTACGATTCAAACTAAAGTGAAATAAAACAAAAACAAAAAGGGATTTGAAAAGTTTCAATCCCTCACAGGTACGATTCAAACAAGTTATCAATAATTTGTGCAACTTTCCCAGCAACCCAGTTTCAATCCCTCACAGGTACGATTCAAACCGGATTTAGAACTTTAGAACAGCATAGAGTTTTCCTGTTTCAATCCCTCACAGGTACGATTCAAACTGAAAAGAAATTTGATTTTGAGGTTTTTTTACCTTCAAAGTTTCAATCCCTCACAGGTACGATTCAAACTGCATTGGATCACCCAAACTTGTTACACTATGCGACATTGTTTCAATCCCTCACAGGTACGATTCAAACTTTGATAGTAAAGAAATTGGAGGAAATCAAAATAAAGTTTCAATCCCTCACAGGTACGATTCAAAC
>JBCNVC010000202.1:0-1665 GCA_039630395.1 Candidatus Kryptonium sp.
TCAGATGGAACGATAGCGGAAGGAGCACTCAAAGGCGCTTCGTATGCGCTTTATATCCCACACGGTTCAGATGGAACGCTGTAGAGATGATTCCAGCGGGAATTTAACCAACAGCTTTATATCCCACACGGTTCAGATGGAACTAGTCTTGCCGTTGCGTGCTTTACCGAAAGGGGTCCTTTATATCCCACACGGTTCAGATGGAACAAACATCGTAATGTATCACAACCTCCCCATTCCCACAAGGTAGCAAGACAATATCAAACGCGTCTTTATAATTCTCTAACATATATCTTATCAACTTGTTTTTTGAGCTCTCAAGCTTTTTTTTCACTTGATTCTTATCAACTTTAGCAAAACTAACCTTATAAGCCCATCCATCAGTATTCTCCGCCAGCTCTCCTAATTGAGTATAGTTCCTGAGATTATAAACCGAATCCACCTTATGGAATACTCTTATTCCCGTGCCTTCCTTTGCACACTCTGGAAGGCCATACAGTTTCTTAAACTCTTCTCTTGTCATGATTACACCTCCTTTTAATTTTACAATCACAATATTAATATACATCACTACATAAATTTTGTCAAGATGTGATTGACAAATTTATGTATCAAAAAACCTATTCATTTAGTTTCACTTATATATACGAAGGAAGAGAGGAAATCTGACATAAAGAGAGAGGAAGAGGGGGTTATTCTATTGGATAGGTTTCAACATACATATTTTTTTCTTCAAGATTGAGGGAGATTTTATAAGTATCAGCCAGGAAGTAAAGGCGTTTATCAGTTTGTGTGGCGTAGAGGTGTTTAGTATTTGCTGGGACGATGTATAGATTAGGGAAGATGGGAGAAAAGCCAAGGAGATTTAAATCTCTGTTAAAAGTCAGTATCATTTTTTCACTATCTCTTTTTATAGTATGGGAGTTTACATCTATAGTCCAGCCAGGATAAGCCATAACTAAAAACGATTTATCCTCTCTAAGATGATTAGTGCGAACTATGTAATAATAAGAGATGTGAGATTTAATGAACTCTTCCTTATCTTCCCGTGAGATAAAAAACTCACAACCTAAAGATAGTTTGATTTTTTTCATCATTTTTAGCCCTCCTTATCAATAAATCAATACATATTTATAAACAGTGAAATCAGCCAACATCTTACAATCAAACCAGGCCACTCACTAAATCCTTGTCAAACAGTGATTTTTTTCAGTTTATTTGTATTGTTAACATAACACTTTACAATGTTAGTAGTTATCTAAGGTATCGTTAAACTGATAAAATTTTTAAAATTTTGCGTATTTATTTATCAATAAGATAATCACGAAATTTAAGCATGTACCATTTAAATGATTGGTAAATTAATGAAAGTTGGAAATGAGATTTGAGGATTGAGAGAAATTAGATGAGATTAGGTATCAAGAAGAAAAAAAGTGGTTTAAGGTATTGGTAAAGTGGCAAAATTTTTAAAAATTTGCGTATGGGAATATGAATAAGATAGATATGAAAATTGAGGCATGTATCAATTAAATGATTGATAAATTAGCGAAAGTTGGAAATGAAATTTGAGGATTGAATGATGAAATTGGTGAAGGTGGAAGCAGGGGAGGGAGGCCAGAGGGAGAGAGCAAGGAGCGGCGGGCATGGGAGGGGAGGGAAGGGAAG
>JBCNVC010000203.1:0-1662 GCA_039630395.1 Candidatus Kryptonium sp.
GGGAAATAACGAGAAGATATTATTTATCAATACTTTAGAGTTTTGTAAAATTTAACATTATTTGTTAAGTATTCGATATTCTTCCAGAAATTTTGATTAATGGAACACCCCTTTCTCAAACTATTGCTAAAGTAGTGAAAGTTAATTTTTTCAAAAAATACGGAACGGTTTTTTAACACTTCTGGTTTAACCCAGGGTAGGGGTGTTGCAATTTTGTAATTTTACAATTTTGCAACACTTACTCTGACTCAATATAATATTTCTTATATTACTTTAAACATTAAATTTTTGAGTGTCTAAAGTATGATTATAGTGAAGAGGAGTCTATAGTCCCTCTACCTGTAAAACCTGTTTTCATAGGAAATAAATAATTATGAAAATGGGAACTATGCATTTGTCCAATTTTGGATTTTTGCAACCTTTTTTATTTCCCACTCTAGGGGCTTAAGGACGGATTTTGCAAATTTGCACTTTTCGTCCTTTCAGTTCATCTTGAATTTTTGTCAGTTTATCGTTTTTAAATGTTGCATATTTTTTTGAGAAACTCCGTTTTCTGAAAGCATTGAGTATAAAAGCTTTGAACTATATTCGGTAGCACTGATAAAAAATCAGAGACCCACTACCGTGTAGCCCTTGAGCAAGAGTTCAGACGGCTCAAAAGACAGCACGGCTATACCGCAGACCGCATAAGCTTTTATTACGACTCTCACCACAAGATTTGGGAGCTGATAAAAGGCAATGAGATCATAACCAAGATACCTGTAGCCAACGGACTACCCGTAGAAGAGTGCCTCGAGAAGCTCCGAGTGAGCTTTGAAACAGCCATCAAGCCCACAGACCCATTCCTTGACTTTGTGGATTTCTAATATATGCGGGACTATGCGGGACTATGCGAGACTATGCGGGAATATGCAGATGGGGTCAATTTCGGCAAATTTGCCGTTTTTGACCCCTAGCTAGGGACTCATCAAAGGAAAAATAAAGACAGCAAAACACTAATAACAGCGTCTTTTTCATACCTTTCTGTGTTTACAACAGTGTTTTTCTTAGAAGTTGCCATTCTCTCAGAGGTGGGAGGTGTTGCATATTTTTTGAAAAATTACACTTGTTTTTGCTTTCTCTTTCTACCAATACCCAGTTCCTGTCTTTTGGCTTTGGATAGGTGAGGATAGGTAGTGATTAAAATGTTCACAGCCTTTTCTAATGCTTCCTCTGGAAGGTAGCCTTTGCTAATCAGGTCTTCTTTCAGTTTTTCATAGGCTTCAGTTAGGTTTTTTCTGCGGACATAAATCATAAAATCCGTAGAACATCTTCCAGAACAAAAAATAGCATCTTTTCTTTTTGGTATGAAAACCTTTCCACAATACGGACAAACCTTTACTCTATGCTTTTCAGTTATTCCTTTTGTTCTTTTTAGAAATGCCTCGTAAAGAAGGTTAAAACGGGTCTGTGGCTGGTAGTCTTCAGTCATGTAGCCTTCCTCAATCAAAGCCTGTTTAACCTTTTCTCTCTTATCCTCAGGAATGGTCTCAAACCAAGCTCTTACAATGTCCTTAGCTTCCTCTCTCTTTATCTCTGTTAGTTTGATTATCAAGTAGTTTTCAGAGAGTATGGTTATAGGAGCAAGGAGGTCTAAGTCTGCCTTGCCTTTCTTTATCAGCA
>JBCNVC010000204.1:0-1647 GCA_039630395.1 Candidatus Kryptonium sp.
ATTTGAGTGTGTGAGTTAGTTTTATTGAAGTATTATTTTACCGTGGGTTTGAATCGAACCTGTGAGGGATTGAAACATTATCGTTGTTGTCAATTATTTTCTTCCCTCCATTGTTTGAATCGAACCTGTGAGGGATTGAAACATTTGTGTAGTTAAATCCGAACTCCTTTGATTTGGCGAGTTTGAATCGAACCTGTGAGGGATTGAAACAACTATGCTATTTACAAACTTGGTACCCCAGTCGAGGTTTGAATCGAACCTGTGAGGGATTGAAACAGTCTAAAGACAAGTTTTGGATATTCAACCAAAGTTTGAATCGAACCTGTGAGGGATTGAAACAATAATTCGTATCTCTCGCGAGTCGGGAACCGAAGTCGTTTGAATCGAACCTGTGAGGGATTGAAACACGAAAAAGGTTGGGGCATTCGATTCGACGAACTCCAGTTTGAATCGAACCTGTGAGGGATTGAAACTATAGCAACGGGAGGGGGTTATTTTATACTGGAACAGGTTTGAATCGAACCTGTGAGGGATTGAAACTTTTGCTTCATTTTAGCATTCCAAATTTGTTTTTAATTGTTTGAATCGAACCTGTGAGGGATTGAAACACAAATATGCGATATCAGAATTGTAATAGATATTTGTTTGAATCGAACCTGTGAGGGATTGAAACACGCTAAACTTACGATTTGCTCCTCAAAACTGTTTGAATCGAACCTGTGAGGGATTGAAACTGATAAATTGTTAATACAAAATAATTTGGGTCTTCCGTTTGAATCGAACCTGTGAGGGATTGAAACTTGATGAGCAAGATTTTTCTTGAACAGCATTTTTGTTTGAATCGAACCTGTGAGGGATTGAAACACGGATAAATATCCCGAACTACCAAGCCCACCTATTAGTTTGAATCGAACCTGTGAGGGATTGAAACTTGAGGGGTAACAGAAAGCCCGTCGCTGAACAAGGGGTTTGAATCGAACCTGTGAGGGATTGAAACTGCGAGAATTAGAGCGATTATAGTTAATGACACCAGTTTGAATCGAACCTGTGAGGGATTGAAACTAGTGCACAAGTTTAAAATTTTCTTTAAGCACCAAGGGGTTTGAATCGAACCTGTGAGGGATTGAAACATCCTGGATTGGCAAATCATGAGCAATCCATACAACGTTTGAATCGAACCTGTGAGGGATTGAAACAAGTATTTTAACTGCTCTTGCATTCGCATTTGTAACTGTTTGAATCGAACCTGTGAGGGATTGAAACACCTCCCCAAGTTTTTCATTTTTCATCCCCATTGTATTGTTTGAATCGAACCTGTGAGGGATTGAAACAGGAATAAAACAACTCTCTCCTTCTGTTCAAGTTTTTGTTTGAATCGAACCTGTGAGGGATTGAAACGATTTTTTTCATGGAAGCAAACGAGCAAAAAGATCCGTTTGAATCGAACCTGTGAGGGATTGAAACTTTTTAAAAGCTGGCAAATTGGGCAAAACAAAAGTAGTTTGAATCGAACCTGTGAGGGATTGAAACTGTTTTAGTATTTGTTTTACTTTATTTCTCATCTTATTCCGTTTGAATCGAACCTGTGAGGGATTGAAACACTAAAAAGCGTTCGGCTTTAGACTTGAGATAATATCGTTTGAATCG
>JBCNVC010000205.1:0-1619 GCA_039630395.1 Candidatus Kryptonium sp.
CCATTAACCTCTGTGAGAATCGAACCAGTGTGGAATTTAAACAGAACAAACGGGAAACTACCTAAATTCGGGAAATTAGGTGAGAATCGAACCAGTGTGGAATTTAAACTCCCTATACTCGCCGTAAGCGACCTAACTATCTTCAGTGAGAATCGAACCAGTGTGGAATTTAAACACATCATAAGGCTCATACGACGGCTTCGGCGTCTTCGTGAGAATCGAACCAGTGTGGAATTTAAACGATTTCATTTTGTGTGTCAACAGTCATTTTGCAGCTAGGTGAGAATCGAACCAGTGTGGAATTTAAACCAAACCCAAAACATAACCCAAAATCTTCGTATCAGTGTGAGAATCGAACCAGTGTGGAATTTAAACAAGCTTTCAATGAGGGGATTAAGTTTCAAGATTCCGTGTGAGAATCGAACCAGTGTGGAATTTAAACGGGTTTCTTCCCAAAGACTTGCCCGCATTTGCCTTCCGTGAGAATCGAACCAGTGTGGAATTTAAACTTTGTTGTGGAGTGCAAAAATACGGAATCTTGGCGGAGTGAGAATCGAACCAGTGTGGAATTTAAACACATTTAAAAGCCATCGGTAATAAATAGCAGTACCCGTGAGAATCGAACCAGTGTGGAATTTAAACGAAGCAAAAGGGCGAAGATTTAGAATTGGGGACAGGGGTGAGAATCGAACCAGTGTGGAATTTAAACAAGTCAAACTCAAAACGATCAGGAATCTCAAAAGTAAGTGAGAATCGAACCAGTGTGGAATTTAAACGAAGCTCGCTTTTGAGGTTTTAGATAAAATAAAAAAGTGAGAATCGAACCAGTGTGGAATTTAAACACGGGGGTGTTTGTTTTGGATTATTTGCTTGGTGGTGTGAGAATCGAACCAGTGTGGAATTTAAACTGAATCCTTGTTCTCAATACTAAATTCGTACCCTCGTGTGAGAATCGAACCAGTGTGGAATTTAAACTTAACTCTTCCACAACCTTTGGATACATTTCTCTCAAGTGAGAATCGAACCAGTGTGGAATTTAAACCAGGATTTCAAAACACACAAGCAACACTACATTAGGGGTGAGAATCGAACCAGTGTGGAATTTAAACCATAATCAGCAATCCTTGAAGCGTTTGCTAATGCAAAGTGAGAATCGAACCAGTGTGGAATTTAAACAATACGACGTCTCTAAATCCCCACCAAAATTCCTTGGTGAGAATCGAACCAGTGTGGAATTTAAACGCTATACTCAAGGTCGTAAAATTCTCTTCTGGAATGAGTGAGAATCGAACCAGTGTGGAATTTAAACAGGTTTCCGCGAGGGCTTTTATATTCATCAAATTTGTGAGAATCGAACCAGTGTGGAATTTAAACCTATCTTCTTATCAACAAAACTTGTATAGTATTTTCTGTGAGAATCGAACCAGTGTGGAATTTAAACTTGAGTGGCGCAGCTTCAAGGATGAAGACAGATATTGTGAGAATCGAACCAGTGTGGAATTTAAACATTTCTATAAAACATAATCACAAAATTCGTAACATCGTGAGAATCGAACCAGTGTGGAATTTAAACATAAAATTAAATTTCGGAAAAAATTTTACCCCGCACTCTTGTGAGA
>JBCNVC010000206.1:0-1613 GCA_039630395.1 Candidatus Kryptonium sp.
TACCCCCACTTGGAAAGGCGGAGATGCCTTAGATCATACGCTTTGTTTCAATCCCTCACAGGTACGATTCAAACAGGTTAAATCAAGCAGTTTTTATCTCCCGAACGGGGTTAGTTTCAATCCCTCACAGGTACGATTCAAACGATATATAGTTTTGCAGGCTTCAAGTATTCAAGGGGGTTTCAATCCCTCACAGGTACGATTCAAACGTTTAGAAGAACCGGGCGATTGTATGGTTCAGCCCCGTTTCAATCCCTCACAGGTACGATTCAAACAGAGGGGCGCCTTCTTCTTCCTGCTCGTGCTTCCATCAGTTTCAATCCCTCACAGGTACGATTCAAACAAGAATAGAATTTACGTCAAGACAATTCAAGATGTGTTTCAATCCCTCACAGGTACGATTCAAACAAAAAGGGGTAAATGGTATTGGAAAGATGGGATATTTGTGTTTCAATCCCTCACAGGTACGATTCAAACTGCACTTATTTTTTTTTGCTTACAGCAAGCAGTTTAAGTTTCAATCCCTCACAGGTTCGATTCAAACGTTGAGAAACTGGAAAATGCCCTAAAAGTTATAGTTTCAATCCCTCACAGGTTCGATTCAAACCATTGAAAAGATAGGGGATTACTTTGTATTAAAGAAGTTTCAATCCCTCACAGGTACGATTCAAACTACGCAAAATTTGAGCAGCTGTTGGACAGCAACATGTTTCAATCCCTCACAGGTACGATTCAAACTGGATTGTTAAAGTGAAGTAAAAACAAAACGGAGGTTTAAAAGTTTCAATCCCTCACAGGTACGATTCAAACATGATAAGTTGAGGGCTAATCAGGTGGTTTTGTTGGAGTTTCAATCCCTCACAGGTACGATTCAAACAGATAGAGCAAAGCAATGAATACGATGATGAAAACGAGTTTCAATCCCTCACAGGTACGATTCAAACTTTTAAAGGGGCAGAGAATTTGGAAAAAACAGAATAGTTTCAATCCCTCACAGGTACGATTCAAACACAAGAGGCGCTTAAATTGATAAAATCCAAATTTATGAGTTTCAATCCCTCACAGGTACGATTCAAACCAAAAGTTTTGAGGAACTTGTTAAATGTTATTGACAAAGTTTCAATCCCTCACAGGTACGATTCAAACTTGAAATAGCAAAATCTCTACCTTTAACCTCAAATTTCGTTTCAATCCCTCACAGGTACGATTCAAACTTAACATTTTGTTAAATGCAAAAGATACAACCGGAGTTTCAATCCCTCACAGGTACGATTCAAACAGATTATGCCGTTGACAAGTAGAACAAGCGATGCAAGTTTCAATCCCTCACAGGTACGATTCAAACTTTACAAGATTTGCAAAAACCCTGAAACAGTGGTGCAGTTTCAATCCCTCACAGGTACGATTCAAACTTTAATGCAGATGAATTTAAAAGATTTGAGGAATTACGTTTCAATCCCTCACAGGTACGATTCAAACCAAAAGGATCCTCAAAAATTTATTTGGTTTTTGACACGTTTCAATCCCTCACAGGTTCGATTCAAACATGAAGAATGCAAACAAAATAAAGATTTTGTGTATGTCTAGTTTCAATCCCTCACAGGTTCGATTCA
>JBCNVC010000207.1:0-1608 GCA_039630395.1 Candidatus Kryptonium sp.
AGGGATTGAAACCACTGCTTGTTTCAAAAAGCCGTTCAAGTTTCTGTTTGAATCGAACCTGTGAGGGATTGAAACTTGTATCCTTTAATGTAAACTGCCTCGTAAACTGCAAAGTTTGAATCGAACCTGTGAGGGATTGAAACATGAATTTGCGGTGCTTAAATATGCTTTGCTTTATAATGTTTGAATCGAACCTGTGAGGGATTGAAACTATAAAGGGGATGTATATTTTGGAGCACCCCTTCCCAAGTTTGAATCGAACCTGTGAGGGATTGAAACTTGTGATTTGGGCAATAAACGATACAAGGTTTTCTATAGTTTGAATCGAACCTGTGAGGGATTGAAACACAATGGCTCCCTCGCTAACCCCCAGGCGTCCCTGTTTGAATCGAACCTGTGAGGGATTGAAACTGTTGTGATTCGCCCTGGAAAGTTAAATTTTTGGAAAGTTTGAATCGAACCTGTGAGGGATTGAAACGCAACTGTTCTAATTACTCCATACGGGTTATTTCCAGTTTGAATCGAACCTGTGAGGGATTGAAACATGATATTGTGTAATATTGATGCGACCGCCGAGTTAGTTTGAATCGAACCTGTGAGGGATTGAAACTTGGAAGGTGTTCCAGATTCAAAAATTCAATTCTTGTTTGAATCGAACCTGTGAGGGATTGAAACGTAATTTTAACTGTCGCAACTTGTTCTGTTTCAGGTGAGTTTGAATCGAACCTGTGAGGGATTGAAACTCTGGAAGATTTCCTGAAAATGGCAAAGCAACATATCTAGTTTGAATCGAACCTGTGAGGGATTGAAACTTCAGAGTGCGCAAACAAGATCCGAACTTTTTCATCGTGTTTGAATCGAACCTGTGAGGGATTGAAACTCAAAATATCGTGCCTCACAAAAGATTTGTCTAAAACTTGTTTGAATCGAACCTGTGAGGGATTGAAACGGGCGTGCTTTTAAAAAACAACTCGCCCTCAATAATTAGTTTGAATCGAACCTGTGAGGGATTGAAACATTTGGTATCTCAAATCAAAAATCGCTGTTTGTTTCAGGTTTGAATCGAACCTGTGAGGGATTGAAACACTTTTAAAAAAAAACACTACTAAAACATTATCACAATTTTGTTTGAATCGAACCTGTGAGGGATTGAAACAGGTTTTCTTCATAAAATTTTTGCCCGATCCCCCTTTTTACCTGTTTGAATCGAACCTGTGAGGGATTGAAACCAAGTTTTAAATTATTATTATTATTATCGAAATTGAGGTTTGAATCGAACCTGTGAGGGATTGAAACTATCTGTTTTGAACTTCCGTCGCCGTAAGTTCGTAGTTTGAATCGAACCTGTGAGGGATTGAAACCCAAACTTGACCTTGTGAAGCATCTCCGCAAGCTCAAGTTTGAATCGAACCTGTGAGGGATTGAAACTAGAACCACTGGGAAAGCGAAATTTGTTGTAAACGACGTTTGAATCGAACCTGTGAGGGATTGAAACGAAAAGCGCTCGTGCCTGCCGACGGAATCGAACCGCGTTTGAATCGAACCTGTGAGGGATTGAAACTAATCTGGCTTCCCCATTGGTTACGATTATATCTGGGTTTGAATCGA
>JBCNVC010000208.1:0-1596 GCA_039630395.1 Candidatus Kryptonium sp.
ATTGAAACGACAGTTAAAGACATTATACATATTGCATTAGCATTTCGTTTGAATCGAACCTGTGAGGGATTGAAACTAAAACCTCCAATGCCTCACCTCCTCCGCAAACAGTGTTTGAATCGAACCTGTGAGGGATTGAAACGCCGATAACGATTAAGAAGGTTGTGGTTAAGGCTTGTTTGAATCGAACCTGTGAGGGATTGAAACTAGAAAAAATATGTTTATATTTCTTGTATTTTGGATTTGGGTTTGAATCGAACCTGTGAGGGATTGAAACGAACGTGGGTGCAACCTGTCTTTCCTGCTATGTAAGTTTGAATCGAACCTGTGAGGGATTGAAACAAACTATCCCCCCTCAAATAAAAACACTATATAATAAGTTTGAATCGAACCTGTGAGGGATTGAAACACGGTCGAAGCCTTGGGGCACAAGTGTGTGCCCCATTACGTTTGAATCGAACCTGTGAGGGATTGAAACTGATTAATTTCGCTATTTCTTCTGGATAATACTCAGTTTGAATCGAACCTGTGAGGGATTGAAACTATACTCTCAATTTGTTGTGGTTTTTCTGCTCTCTGTTTGAATCGAACCTGTGAGGGATTGAAACTGTTTTGGTCTTGCTTTGCTTGCTTGCGATGCTTGTTTGAATCGAACCTGTGAGGGATTGAAACAAATTAACTGTGCAAACTAAAAACAAAAAGGAGGATTAGTTTGAATCGAACCTGTGAGGGATTGAAACTACTTCAATGGGAGCTAACAACAACTCATCAAGGAGTTTGAATCGAACCTGTGAGGGATTGAAACTCTTTATACCTTCGGAAGTGGTTCTCGGTAAGTTTTGTTTGAATCGAACCTGTGAGGGATTGAAACTTAATTTTGACAAAAAAGGTCGGAACCTCACTCTCAACAAGTTTGAATCGAACCTGTGAGGGATTGAAACAATAGACTGGTGAAGGTTCAAATCCACTTCCTCCGCATGTTTGAATCGAACCTGTGAGGGATTGAAACATGTCTTGTAATGATTTAATATAAATCTTGTTCTTAAGTTTGAATCGAACCTGTGAGGGATTGAAACTTTTATAAGAGGCACTTCTTCTCTGGGATGATCCCAGGTTTGAATCGAACCTGTGAGGGATTGAAACGTGTATATTTTCTCTACCACTTGAACCTCTTTTTCTTGTTTGAATCGAACCTGTGAGGGATTGAAACTCGCCTCATCATATTCCAACTGATTAACCTCAATTATGTTTGAATCGAACCTGTGAGGGATTGAAACGTATAACTTGCTATCCCAACTCCCCAGAACTGTCGTCCGTTTGAATCGAACCTGTGAGGGATTGAAACCTAATAAGTATTTTACAAGAGTAATAGCAATTTTGGAGTGTTTGAATCGAACCTGTGAGGGATTGAAACAGGGTTGTAAAAAAAATAATGGATTTTTGCTTGAAGCGTTTGAATCGTACCTGTGAGGGATTGAAACGGACATCCCGATTTTATTTTGTGTGTCAACAGTCATTGTTTGAATCGTACCTGTGAGGGATTGAAACAAGCGTATGATCTAAGGCATCTCCGCCTTTCCAAGTGGGGGTATATTT
>JBCNVC010000209.1:0-1580 GCA_039630395.1 Candidatus Kryptonium sp.
TATCAACCGAAGACGAGCTTTGATTTGCCAACGATGGATCCAAACTCTCGCAAGCTTGATTAAAACCTATAACAATTACCACCTTTACCTCTCCTGAAAACTATCTCTATACTCCTCCAATTGCTTTATTAAGATCACAATCTTTTTAACAAACTCATCACCCACAAACAACTTAACACCCCAAACATAAACCCTACACCCACCACCATCCCCCGCTCAACCAACCCGATTCCATCTCCTAAAATTTATCTAAATCTTTAAAACCTGATAAATTCCCTATCTAACCTGATCATACCAATTTCCTTGTTCAATTAATTCCATCTAAAAATAACATTCAAAAACTTCACATCCAACAACCTACACCGTTCTCCACTTTCATCAGAACAATACATTTGCATAAATTCTTTCTAAAACTATTAACTCCCCTTGGTCTTCTCTTCTATAACTTTAATTATCTCTCTTCTCCGCTTTTCTAAAAATCCCTTCAAGTTATCTTTCAATAAATCATCTATGGCATCCTCTGGTATTATGTGAGATTTTAATACATCTTTTAATCTATCTTTATTTTTACCTTTAAAAAATTCAGAGGGTGCTTTGTTTGATTTTTGCTGATTTGATGTAATTATCGTTATGTTTGTTACATTAAGAACTCTTTCATCTCTGAAAACAGATTTCGGAAATATGTGATCAATCTGAATTTTATCAGGATGTAAATCATATCTTTGCCCTCTTTCAAAATCAAGCGGATCTTGAATAGCAATAAGATTTATAACCCCTCTGTAAATTGCAGACCTTTGATCTTTCTCTTCTAAATTAACAGTTTCCAGATTGAAGTTTTTAATAAATTCGGGCTCCTCACCACCGCTAATCCACGCCTTGATCTTTTTGTAATCTTCTACTGCTACAGAGTTAACAGCCTGATCGTATCTGTTAGAAAATACAGAAGTCCAATACCAGCGATCAATTTTTTCATAGCTTTCTGGTTTATTTAACTTTTTGCTCTTTTTAATATAATCAAGCATAGCCGCAAGCGGAACCAACATCGTAGAATATGGCATCCATTTTTTGAAATTAAAAACTCCATATTTTTTCTTAACCCTTCTATATGCTTCCTCTAATGCATCACAAGCCCTTTTCCAATAATCTTTAATGTCTTTCGGTTTTAGCTGAATAAGAGTTTTTTTCTTCAAATCTGAACCTTTAATCAAAGAAATTACTTTTACAACGAATTCCCCTATAGTATCAATTGGACCAATTTCTAAGAATTCATATTTTTGTTTCTTCTCGTCCTCACTTTTCTTAATTTCTTCTAAAAGATTTCTTAAGTTAACTTTGTGTTTGTACAACTTTGCGGTTAAAATATCAAAAGTAGATAAAGGCACACCCGTCCTGTTCATTCTTTCAAATGTTTCAAGTACTCTTTCTAAATCAGTATTTTTGGGCAAATAAATAATGCTAATTTTGTACTCAATAAAGTTTTTACGGATTTTGTTTATTTTTTCAAAATCTTTATGCCCTTTGAATTTATCCTCAAATTTTTTCTCATCCATAAGAAGCGAAAACTCTATGACCATCTTTTT
>JBCNVC010000021.1:0-27359 GCA_039630395.1 Candidatus Kryptonium sp.
TCCCATCTGGATTGAAAAACTCAAATTTAAGTTTGGCATCAGCATTAACTTTTTGACCACCTTCACCAAATTTAGCAAGCACTGCACCAGTTCCAAAACCGTTATCATTAAATTTAAATACAGGTCTCCCAGCGATCGCGCTTATCGCATAGCTTGGCCAAACACCACTTACAACAGCATCTTCAAGCGTTGCAAGATCCATAAGATTAAGTGTTCCATCACCACCGTTGACATCCGCAGCTGTTCTATCTGCATTATCGGGATTTTGGTTATCATATTGAATTGGCGACTCAGTAGCGGTTGACTGATAGAAATATCTGTTATTAGGGCCAGATGGTGGATCAAAATTATATGTTGCATCATTCACAATAACATTGGTATAGTTACCAATTAAAACATCAGCTAAACCAGTAATATCAACAACATTCACATTATTATCCCAATCTATATCTCCATATTTACGGGATACGGTATAACCTGTTGGCGTAAATGTTGGCGAAGATGTCGGAGGTGTAAAAGTAGTAGCATTTATATTTATTGTAGCTGGGCTTAAAGTTGGAGTAACTAATGTAGGTGACGAACCACCTGGGTAATTTCGGATGATAGCCGAAGCATTACTAAGCGTCACGCTATATGAGCCAGCACTTAGTGTCGGTAAAGTTACAACTATAACACTTGAATTAAAACCAGGCTGAAACATTCGGCTTTGAGTTCTACCATAAACTATTACTCTAACTCCGTTCGTGATATTTAACTCGGAATAAAAAAAGTTCGTGCCTAAGTTTGTATACAAATCAACATTACCTACATTCAATGTTATTGAAGTAGATGTAATATCAAATTGAAAGCTCCAGACACCTTGAGTACTATAATTATTTTTCAAAACCACAAAAATTTGCTGACCAGATACACCAGCATCTACTTCAATTGATGATTGATGCCACCCAATTGTTACCTGAGCAACAAGAAGGGAGCTAAAGATTGAGATAAAAAATAAAGTCAGTATTAATCTTTTCATGACTACCTCCACCAATTGTTTTGTTTTTAATCTTCGCTACAATGTAGCTTTCATTTTTTAACTCTCATTTGAAATATAATAAAATTAATAACCAGTGTCAAGATTTTAAAGAGTTACTCAAAAGGTTATTGAAAATTTAGATCTCGCTTTTTTTTCTTGAAAATTTAACGCTTTTTTTTGAGAATTTTGTGATACAGCTCACACTAATTAAAAATACTACAAATCTTATGCCTTTAGATTTTTCTTCAAAATTTGTTCAAAATTAAAGTTTTATAAATTGGGATTTTACATTTTTTCAAGGCAGGTAGGAAAAATTACAAATAGAAGCGGAGGGTGAGGGACTCGAACCCCCAAGGGCGCGAAGCCCAGCGGTTTTCAAGACCGCCGCCTTACCAATTAGGCTAACCCTCCAGGCGTTTATAAATTTATAAAATCTTAAAAACAAAATCAAGATTTCGTCAAATTTTTAAAAACACATATTTCCTGAAAAACGAACTTGTGAAATGTATAATTAGGTTTTTCAAAGCAACCAAGCTCGGACTTGACTTTTACTCAATACTTTTTTATTTTAAAATCAAATCTAAACAAAAGAAGGTTAAAAGAAATGAAAATAGTGGGTTTCATTTTTATTGTTATCATTGGTATAGGGGTTTCATTTTTAATTCAAGGGTGTGCATCAACCGCTGAGCAAGAAGATATATACGGAAGTGTTATTGAGGAAACAACCGAAGGAATTGATACTGTGCAGATATCTGCTTTATCGGAAGAAAATAAGGCATTAAAAGAACAAATATCAAAACTACAAGCGCAAAATTCGCAATTACAAAGCGAAAAATCCGAACTTGAGAAAAAATTAAAATCTCTACAAGAAAATAACTCACAATTAACGCTAAAACTTTCAGACCTCGCATCACAGCTTGAGGCAGAAAAACAAAAAACAAGAGAACTAACTCAAAAGATTTCAGCATATGAAACACAGCCTATGGTAAACGAAGCTGAATTAAGATCCGAGATCGTAAAACGCGATAGTGAAATCGTTGTGTATAAACAACAAATAAGAGATTTACAGGCAAAAATCGCCGAACTTGAAACGAAATTGGCAATGCAACCAGCAGAGACCAAAACTCAAATAGTTGCTGGTGAAGGTAAATTTATTTACCCTGACATTCCAACTGATGCGCCGAAAATTGAAATGACAGAAAAGCAATTTAGAAACTACTATAACCTTGGGCTTAATGCTTTTAAAAATCGCAAATACAAATTAGCTATTTCATATTTTGATGCATTGTTAAGAAGCAATTTTGAAACAAGTTTGAAAATAAACGCAGTTTACTGGGCTGGTGAAAGCTACTTCGCTTTGAAACAATATGATAAAGCAATAGAGTATTTTAATTATGTAGCGCAAACGAAATCAGCCAAAACCCCAGACGCACTATATATGCTTGGACGATGCTACGCAGCGCTTGGAAAAATCAAAGAAGCTAAAGATTACATGAACCGTGTTATAAATGAATATCCACGAAGCCCAGTTGCTAGAAAAGCAAAAGATAGGTTAGAAAGATTATGAAACTACTCAAATTTTGCATCTTAACATTTACTTTGCTTTTCGTCTATTCCTGCACACAAGAACAGCAAAACCAAGTTCTACCTTATATTGAGATCTCAGTTGACAATAAAACTTTCAAAATGGACTCAGTTATGGCTGTCTATGATGATTCTGCGAGGGTTATGAGTTTGATTGGCGCAAAATATAGCGGTGGAAGAACACAACATCTTATAGCGATCGGATTCGAATTTTCAACAGCGACACAAACACCCAAGACATACAGTGCGATCAAAACTCCGATTGAAATGATAGCAATCTACATGGACACATCAAGCGCATATTCAACAGCAACGCTGGATTCTCTTGGAAATCCGTCAAGCCCAATTGGAACTGGAATCTTGAATCTGACTTCACATAACTTGGCACTTCGCACAATCGCTGGAAACTTTGAACTTAGACCGAAAGAAATTAATCCACAAACCTGGGAGCCAAAAACGAAAACGATCCAAATAAAAGGTTCATTTCAATCGTATTATGTATTTCTTGCGAGAGGTAGCCAACCCCCTGTGCCCTTGAAAATTGTACCAAATTTACACGATAAAATACTTCCTACAACAAGAAAACAAAGATGAAAATTTTGTTTCTCTTTTGAAGAAGGAATTTTTCAATTCTTACTCTTTCACCTCAATTACCTCTTTTATCTCTGCGTGACATTTTGGACATTTATAATAAGATAAGGTTTTGCGCGTAGGTTTAACTATCAACGGATAACCACATTCTGGACATTGCTTTTCTATCGGTTTATCCCAAAGTATGAAATTACACTCCGGATAATTTGAGCAACCGTAAAAAGTTCTCTTCCTTTTACTTTTTCTTTCCACAAGTTCACCTTTATTGCACTCAGGACATTTTATTCCCGTTGTTATTGATTCAGTGTACCTACAAGACGGGTAATTTTCACATCCATAAAATTTCCCAAATCTACCACGCCTTAAAATTAATCTTCCCCCACATTCCGGGCAAACTTTAACCTGCTCTATTTCACCATTTATTGGGAAAGCCATTGTATAATTGCACTCCAAATTTGAACAAGCGAGATATTTTCCATATTTGTCAAGTTTAACCATCATCTTTGAACCACACTTAACGCACAATATATCCGTTTCCTCCTGAACTTGCTCTTTTATTTCATCTTTTCTTTTCTCAAGCTCCTTAAGATAATTTTCAAAAGGCTTGAAAAACGAATCAACCACTTCAACATACTTCTTTTTACCGGAAGCAATTTCGTCAAGATCTTCTTCCATTCTCGCTGTAAACTTGTAATCAACGATATCCGGAAAATTTGAAACAAGAATTTTATTTACAGCGAAACCCAAATCAGTTGGAATCAGTTTTCTATCCCGCAACTCGACATATCCACGCTCAAGGATCGTGCTTATTATCGTTGCATAAGTACTTGGTCTGCCGATCCCTCTTGATTCAAGTTCCTTAACAAGCGAAGCTTCAGTATATCTTGCGGGCGGTTTTGTAAAGTGTTGCTCTGGAATTAAATTTGTAAGGTTCAAAACTTCGCCAACCTCAATTTTCGTAGGTATTTTATTTTCTTTTTCTTCTTCTTTCTCCTCGGTTTCAATTCTTGTTTCTTCATATACCTGCATATAACCATTAAACTTAACAACTGACCCTGTCGCTCTGAAAAGATAATTATCGGCAACAATATCAACTGTTGTCTGATCAAGCACAGCGGAAGACATTTGGCAAGCGACAAATCTATTCCATATCAACTCGTAAAGCGCAAAAAGATCCTCGTCAAGATATTTTTTCACAAATCTTGGTTCATATTTCATATAAGTCGGTCTTATTGCCTCGTGCGCATCTTGACTTACCTTGGATTTTTTGAAAACTCTCGGTGATTGAGGAAGATATTCTTTACCATAGTTATTGTAAATATATTCTCTGACAGCGCTTATTGCTTCATCGCTTATTCTTGTTGAATCAGTTCTCATATAGGTTATCAAACCAACTCTGCCTTCCTCCCCCAGTTCAACACCTTCATAAAGTTGCTGTGCGAGCATCATTGTTTTCTTTGGTGAGAAGCGTAATTTATTACTTGCTTCCTGTTGAAGCGTGCTCGTAATGAATGGAGGTGAAGGATTTTTCAAAACTTCTTTCTTTTGAATATTTGAAATCTTGAAAATTTTACCTTTTAAATCATTGAAAATTTTCTCAGCTGTCTCTTTATTTGGGATTTTCGGATCTTCACCGTTTATCTTGAAAAGCTTCGCTTTTAAAATCTCCCCAGAAGATGTTTTAAACTCCGCCTCAATTGTCCAGTATTCTTCTGGTTTGAAATTTCTTATTTCCTCCTCACGCTCACATACTAAACGAAGCGCAACTGATTGAACTCGTCCTGCAGAAAGAGAAATTTTTTCATTCACGACTTTCTTTAAAAATGGGCTAATTCTATAGCCAACAATCCTATCAAGAACACGTCTTGCTTGTTGCGCATCGACCAAGTTCATATCTATGTCACGAGGATTTTGCATTCCCTTTTCAATTCCGCCCTTGGTTATTTCAGTAAAAAGAACGCGCTTTACATTTGAATTTACATCTTCAATTTCCGTCTTTATATGCCATGCTATTGCTTCCCCTTCTCTATCGGGATCAGTTGCTATGAAAATTTTACCAACTTTGCTAGCTAAATTTCTCAACCTTTCAATGACTTCTTCCTTACCACGAATTACGATATATCTCGGTTTATAATTTTTGTCAATATCTATTCCAAGTTTTGATTTATCCCGAGGTCTCTTGGGTAAATCTTTAATATGCCCAACGGATGCTTCAACTATAAAATCACCTCCGAGATATTTACCTATCGTTTTCGCTTTAGCAGGCGACTCAACTATAACAAGACCTTCTTTCTTAGACATATAAAAAACTACAATTTTGTTTTTAACAAAAAAGCGACGGTTAAAAATCAACCGTCGCCTTATGTGAATCTTCAAGATTTAGAATTTATTTTCACAAAGAAGATGCCTTTTTCTCCACGACTTTTGCTTTTTCCTCTTCTTCAACCTCTTCAACTTCCTTGAAGATTTCCTTCGGTTTAACCCTCACATCGCGATAATCCTTCTGAACATTTCTAAATCCAGTTCCCGCTGGAATAAGTTGACCTACTACAACATTTTCCTTCAAACCTCGCAGATAATCAACTTTTGCTTCTATCGCTGCATCAGTTAGTACTCTGGTAGTCTCTTGGAACGAAGCTGCAGAGATCCAACTTTCCGTTGTTAAAGCGGCACTTGTTATCCCAAGCAACACTGGTTCAAACTCCGCACCTTTCGCAGGACGATATTCAACAAGTTTTTTCTTTCTTCTTCTTATCATATCGTTTTCCCTTTCAACCTCGCTCCTCGTCCTCAACTGTCCAACCTTAAACTTTGAATCACCCTTGTTTGTTATGACCACCATATTTCTTATCTTGTTATTTTCCTCATCAACAACATCTTTATCAACGATATCTCTCTCGAGGAATCTTGTATCTCCAGGATTTGTAATTTTAACTTTACGCATCATCTGTCTAACTATCACTTCAATATGCTTATCATTGATTTCAACACCTTCATTTCTGTAAACATCTTGAATTTCATTAACAAGGTATTGTTGAACTGCGTTAATTCCCTTTATGCTTAAGATCTTATGTGGATCAATTGGACCATCTGTTAATCTATCACCAGCGCTAACGCGATCCCCATCTTCAACGATCAGATGCTTTGTTTGCGGTATCTGATAAGTTCTTTCAAATTGTCCATCATCACTTGTTATTTTAACGATATAATAGTTTTTCTCAACCTTTACACTTACGACACCATCTATTTCAGCAAGCTCCGCTGGATTATTTGGTGTTCTGGCTTCAAAAAGATTTACGACCTTTGGTAATCCACCAGTTATATCTCTGATTTTAGCTTGCTCTCTTGGAATTTTCGCAATTACATCACCAGCTTTGACATGTGCACCGTCATTAAGCTCAGGATTTACAAGGGCTCTTGCAGGTATAGCTTGATAGTGTTCTTCCCCGTTTGAGGAGATAATTTTAATTCTCGGGACTTTAGTTTTATCTTTTGCTTCAATTATAACTCTTTGCATATGTCCAGTTGTCTCATCTGCCTCTTCGCGATATGTGACATCAGGAATGAAGTCAATAAGTTCAATTCTTCCGGTTTTCTCAGCCAATATCAATGAGTTATATGGATCGGTTTCATAAAGTTCATCCCCTTTCTTAACTTTCTGTCCATCTTTTACTTTTAAGTCAGAGCCATATGGAACGGCGTACTTCTTAGAAAGTTCGCTTCTTTTCTCATCTTCAACTACTATATAACCCTGCTTTGACATCACCCGTAAAACAGTTTCTATTCCCTCATCCGAAACCTTTTCATATGTGATATATCTTATGTTAACAAACTTAACCTTACCGTCATTTTTCGCAAATATCTTCGATGATCTATATCCAGCGCCAGCAACGCTACCACCCGTGTGGAATGTTCTAAGCGTGAGCTGTGTTCCAGGTTCACCTATTGATTGCGCTGCAATTATGCCAACCGCTTCACCAACTTCGACCATTCTACCAGTCGCGAGATTTCTACCATAACATTTGACGCAGACCCCATGTTTGGTTTCACATGTTAACACTGAACGAACCTCAACTTCTTCAATTCCAGCTTCTTCAATTTTCTGAGCAAGTTCTTCGTCAATCTCTTGTCCTGCTTCAACAATTATGTCTCCGGTGACGGGATGATAAATATCATGAAGAGCGACACGACCAACTATTCTATCAGCAAGTGTAACCCTGATTTCTTCACCACCCTCTTCCTTAAGCGCAGTCATTACGATTCCTCTTACAGTTCCGCAATCCTCCTCCGTTACGACGACATCCTGAGCCACATCAACCAAACGCCTTGTAAGATATCCAGCATCTGAAGTTTTCAAAGCTGTATCAGCAAGTCCTTTTCTTGCACCGTGCGTTGAAAGGAAATATTCCCATATTGAAAGACCCTCGCGGAAGTTTGAAAGAATAGGATACTCAATCATTTCATAAGGTTGTCCAGTCATACCTTTCTGCGGTTTCTGCATCAAACCACGCATTCCACCAAGCTGTCTAATTTGATCCTTTGAACCGCGTGCACCAGAGTCAAGCATTACAAATAACGGATTGAATCCTTGATTCACATTAGAAAGTTTTTCAAACAAAACCTTAGCAACTTTTTCTGTTGCAGCTGACCATTCATCAATGACTTTATTATATCTTTCAGAATCAGTAATTTCTCCAGCGAGATAATCCTCAAAATGCGAATCAACTCGCTTTTGATACTCAGCAATGATTGCCTCTTTTTCCTCCGGAACAATTACATCAGGAACGCCAATTGAAATTCCCGATTTGGTTGCATAATAGTATCCCATATCTTTCATTTCATCAAGGAATTCCGCAGTGCGAACATTTCCGAATTTCTTATAAATTTTGTCTATTAAATCGGTAAGTTTCTTCTTCGTCAAAACTTCGTTTATAAATCCAATTTCCTTTGGAACGATTTGATTGAAGATAACCCTTCCGGTTGTCGTCTCAATAACTTCAAACTTTCCTGTGCCTTGATTAAAGATTCTCACTTTAATTTTAGCATGCAACCCAAGTTTTCCAGTGTTATATGCTATGATAACTTCTTCAGGTGATGTAAATCTCTTCCCTTCGCCTAACTCTCCACTTCTTTCTTTTGTAAGGTAATAAAGACCAAGGACAATATCTTGAGTTGCAATTGTAATTGGTTTACCATCTGCTGGTTTCAGTAGGTTATGGCTTGAAAGCATAAGTATTCTTGCCTCGAGCTGTGCCTCGTAAGAAAGTGGGACATGGACAGCCATTTGATCACCATCAAAATCAGCATTGAATGCGACGCAAACAAGCGGATGAAGTTGAATTGCCTTTGCATCTGTCAAAACCGGTTGAAATGCCTGTATCCCAAGCCTATGCAATGTAGGGGCACGGTTTAAGAGGACTGGATGACTTTCAACTATTTTCTCAAGCAATTGCCAAATGATCGGCTCTTTTCTTTCAATGATTCTCTTAGCAGTTCGTGCAGCTTTTGCATAACCATACTCCATCAACTTGCGAATCAAAAATGGTTTAAACAATTCAACAGCCATATCTTTAGGTAAACCGCACTGATGAAGTTTTAGCTCGGGTCCAACGACGATAACAGAACGCCCAGAATAATCAACTCTTTTACCAAGCAGATTCTGTCTGAATCTTCCTTGCTTGCCCTTCAAAATATCAGATAACGACTTAAGAGGTCTATTTGTATCTGCTTTTACAGCATTGACCCTTCTTGAATTATCAAGTAAAGCATCAACTGCTTCCTGAAGCATTCGTTTCTCATTCCTTGAAATTATCTCCGGCGCTCTTAGTTCTTTTAATCTCTTCAATCTATTATTTCTGTATATCACCCTACGATACAAATCGTTCAAATCACTCGTTGCAAATCTTCCACCTTCAAGTGGAACGAGAGGTCTTAATTCAGGTGGAATGACCGGAATTATAGTTAAAACCATCCATTCAGGTCTATTTACAAACTCTTCTCTTCCGCCTCTTACAGGTTGTTTTTGATTGAAAGCTTCAACTACTTTGAGTCGCTTTAAAATTTCATATTTCCTTTGTTCAGAAGATTCTTTCGTAAGTTGTTCTTTTAACTCATTTGATAGCTTTTCAATGTCCAAGTTTTTCAAAAGATCCCGTATTGCTTCCCCACCCATCTTCGCAATGAATTTATCAGGATGATCATCCTGTAATTTCTCGTTTTCAGGGAATTGTTCAAGTATTTCCTGATATTGCTCTTCAGTTATTAAATCCTTCTCCTTTAATCCAGTTTTTCCAGGTTTTATAACAACATATGATTCGTAATATACTATTTTCTCAAGGTCCTTGGTTGACATTCCAAGCAATGCCCCAATTTTGCTCGGCACAGATCTCAAATACCATATATGCACGACTGGAACCGCTAATTCTATATGTCCCATTCGCTCGCGTCTTACACTTCTCTGTGTAACTTCAACTCCACACCTATCACAAACAACACCGCGATATCTTATTCTTTTATATTTCCCGCAATGACATTCCCAATCCTTAACAGGTCCAAATATCTTCTCGCAAAAAAGTCCATCTCTCTCTGGTTTGTATGTTCTATAGTTTATAGTTTCTGGCTTAGTAACCTCTCCACGCGACCACTGAAGTATCGTATCTGGGCTTGCAAGCTTAATTGAAACTTTCATTATTTGCTTTTTTCTTAAAAGACCTTCTTTTAAGATTTGAAGTTTTTCCATCTTTAAAACCTCCTGAGAAAAATTTATTTTTATTCAATTCTGACATCAAGACCAAGTCCTTGAAGTTCGCGAACAAGGACATTAAATGATTCAGGGATCCCGGGCTCAGGTAAATTATCACCTTTAACTATTGCTTCATACGCTTTTGAGCGACCTTGAATATCATCAGATTTATAAGTCAACATTTCTTGTAAAGTATAAGCTGCACCATAAGCCTCAAGCGCCCATACCTCCATTTCTCCAAGTCGCTGCCCACCAAATTGTGCTTTTCCTCCAAGTGGTTGCTGCGTGATAAGCGAGTAAGGTCCTATTGATCTGGCATGGATTTTATCCTCAACCATATGAATAAGTTTCATCATATAAATGTATCCAACTGTAACTTCCTGGTCAAAAGGTTCACCTGTTCTTCCGTCATAAAGTATAGTTTTACCAGTTTCTGGTAGCCCTGCTTTTCTAAGTTCTTCTTGTATATCTTCCCAAGTTGCACCATCAAATATTGGGCTTGCATATTTTACACCAAGTTTCTTTGCAGCCCATCCAAGCGCTGTTTCAAATAACTGCCCTAAGTTCATCCTTGAAGGCACACCGAGTGGATTCAACACAATATCAACAGGTGTTCCATCAGGAAGGAATGGCATATCTTCAACAGGTGCAACTTTCGCTATAACACCTTTGTTACCGTGGCGACCTGCCATTTTATCTCCTACCTGCAATTTTCTCTTCTTCGCCACATAAACACGAGCAAGTTGAACAACTCCTGGCTGAAGTTCATCAACTTGGACCTTATATTTTTCAATTTTCGCCTGCGTTTCAATATCTTGCAATTTTTTCAAATAATTCTCATAAAGTTGCTTCTTAAGTAAATTTCTTTTTGAATTTTCAACCCATTCAGCATCATAATCAAGCTCATCAAGTTCGTCAATGTGGGATTTAAATATTTCAGGTTTTAATGTGACTCCACTTCTTATAACGACTTCACCTTTTTTATTTCTAATTCCAAGCGATACTTCACCTTCAAGTAATTGTCCAAGTTTTTCAGCAAGTTTCTCCTTAGTTTCATTAATCAACCTCTTTCGTTTTCTCTCAATTCCGTCAAGCAGTTTCTTTTCTTGCTTCTTTGATTCAGCATCTTTCTTTTTGCGCTGGAAGAGTTTAGTTGCGATAACAACACCTCTTAAGCCTGGGCTTGCTCTTAAAGAAGCGTCTTTCACTTCACCTGCTTTTTCACCAAATATAGCTCTTAAAAGTTTCTCCTCGGGCGTTGGCTCGGTTTCTGCTTTAGGAGTTATCTTACCAATTAAAATATCTCCCTCCTTAACATAAGTACCAACCTTCACAATACCATTCTCATCAAGGTCCTTTATTGCTTCCTCGCTTACATTCGGGATCTCCCTTGTGAATTCCTCCTCACCGCGACGCGTATCATGAACTGAAAGTTCAAACTCCTCTATATGAACAGATGTAAAAACATCTTCAGCAACAAGTTTCTCGCTTACGATAATAGCGTCCTCAAAATTATAACCTCTCCAAGGCATGAAAGCAACTAAAACATTTCTACCAAGAGCAAGCTCACCATGATCAATTGATGGACCATCAGCTAAAACATCACCTGCTTTAACTCTTTGCCCAACTTTAACAATTGGCTTTTGGTTTATACAAGTATCCTGATTTGATCTTGCAAACTTTGTCAATCTATACTCAACAGTGTATTTATCATCAAAACTCAAAATCTCATCAATGCTTCCTTTCTTATGATCATATTCAACGATTATCTTAGTTGCGTCAACATATTTAACCACGCCATCGCCTTGAGCGACGATCATCATCCTTGAATCGCGAGCTACTTTATCTTCAAATCCAGTCCCAACGAAAGGTGCTTCAGGTCTTAAAAGAGGAACAGCTTGTCTTTGCATATTTGAACCCATAAGAGCGCGGTTTGCGTCATCGTGCTCAAGGAATGGAATAAGCGAAGCAGATACACTAACTATCTGATTCGGCGAGATATCCATATACTGAACTTCCTCTGGCGATACAACTACGAAATCACCACCTTTCCTTGCTTTAACTTTATCCACAAGAAACTTACCGTTTGAATCAATAGGAGCGTTTGCTTGAGCGATTATGACTCTTTCTTCTTCATCCGCTGTAAGATATTCAACTTCATTAGTAACACGACCGTTCTTTACCTTTCTATATGGAGTTTCAATAAACCCAAATTCATTTATTCTGGCAAAAACAGCAAGCGAAGCGATCAATCCGATATTTGGACCCTCTGGCGTTTCAATTGGGCAAAGTCTTCCATATTGAGTATAATGAACATCTCGCACTTCAACCCCTGCTCTTTCCCTTGTTAATCCGCCAGGACCAAGCGCACTGACCCTTCTCTTGTGTGTTATTTCGGCAAGTGGATTTGTCTGGTCCATAAATTGTGAAAGCTGGCTCGTTCCAAAGAAAGCATTCAAAGCATTAGATATAGTTCTTGAATTTACAAGGTCCTGTGGAGTAAGTTTATCTGTCTCTCTTAAATTTAATCTGTCTTTTATATTGCGAGCCATCCTTGCAAAAGCAGCATTCAAGATCTGAACAAGCTGCTCCGACACAGTTCGGACTCTACGATTCCCAAGATGATCAACATCATCAATTCTCTCTTTACCACTTTGTAAGTGAACAAGATATTTTATGATCGCAACAATATCTTCTCTCGTCAAGGTTGTTTGATTTAATGGAACCGTTAGATTAAGTCGTGTATTAATTTTATATCTTCCGACAACACTTAAATCATAGCGCTTTGGATTAAAGAACCATTTTTCAATTATACTTTTTGCTGTTTCTATATCTTGTGCTTCACCAAGGCGCAATTGCTTGTAAATATGCTCAATCGCTTCCTTTTCACTTTTTATCACATCCTTATCCATCGTTTTTAATATTATCTCCTTCACCTCTGAATCTTCTTCCTTCCATACAAGCAAAGACTTGATGTGTGCTTGACTAATTCTCTCAATATCATCTGCGGTTATTTCAGAATTTCTGGTGATTATTATCTCTCCAGTTTTTAGATCAACAACATCAGATGCGATAATTCTGCCTATCAGCTTTGAACGAGTTGAGTTATTAACTGGAATTTCTTCAACAAGCTCAAACAACTTCAATATATCCTCATCGGAAGAATATCCAAGCGCTCTTAAAAGAGTCGTGACATAAAACTTCCTCTTCCTATCAATGTAAACATACATCATATCCGTGACATCCGTTGTAAACTCAATCCAAGAACCCTTTAAAGGGATTATCTGAGCTTGATATGTTTTCAATCCATTTGGAAAAACTGTTTCATCAAAGAAAACACCTGGCGATCTTTGCAATTGATTTACGACGACTCTTTCAGCTCCATTTATAATGAATGTTCCTCTTTCTGTCATATATGGTAGATTACCAAGGAAAACATCCTGTTCAATGGTTTCTACATAATCGGCGTGGCTTGGGTCAAGCCTTGAAGAAAGACGCAATTTTGCTTTAAGCGGAACTGCGTAAGTTAAGCCTCGTTCTTTACATTCCTCAACACTGTACTTAGGTTTATCAATATAATACTCAATAAAGTCAAGGACGAAAACCTCCTTTGAATCTGTGATCGGGAAATTTGCTTTAAAGACAGCTTGTAATCCTTTGTCTTCTCTTTTGCTTGGAGGAACATCTTCTTGCAGAAACTCTTTAAAAGATTTGAGCTGGATCTCCAGTAAATCAGGATGCTCAATAACTGGCTTAATTTTCCCAAAGGAAATTCTCCCCGTTGCTGTTATTTCTCTCTTTTTGGCCAATTTTTATCACTCCTTGAAATTTTAATTTTAAAAAAGCAACAAGCCGATAACCCTAAAAGTTTAACACTTTTAGGTAGTTACCGGCTTGCCTTGATTTTAATTTTTAATTTCAAATTAGTTTGTAAACAAATATTTATTTGATTTGGACTTGTGCTCCTGCTTCTTCAAGCTCTTTCTTAATCTTCTCAGCTTCCTCTTTTGAAATTCCTTCTTTTATCGGTTTCGGTGCGCTGTCAACCAAATCCTTTGCTTCTTTCAATCCAAGACCCGTTATTTGTCTGACGATCTTTATTACATTAAGTTTCTGAGCGCCTGGGTTAACAAGGATGACATCAAATTCTGTTTTTTCTTCAACTGCTGGCTGAGCCGCTGCAGGTGCTGCACCAGGAACAGCTGCGACGACAGGAGCCGCAACAGCTGCTGCGGAAACACCAAATTTTTCCTCAAGAATCTTTTTCAATTCTACTGCTTCAAGAAGCGTAAGTTTTTCAATTCTTTCAACGATTTCTTCTACTATCTGTGATGGCATTTCTTTCTCCCTTAGGAATTTTGTTTTTAAAAAATTTCTACGAAGATTTTTCTTCAAGTTTCTTTGCTATCGCATCAATTACCAAGACTAATTCTGATAAAACTGCATTCAATGTCCACACGATACCACTTGCCGGTGCCGCTATACTTCCAATTATTCCCGCAATAATATCGGATTTTGATGGCAAATTCGCAAGCTCATCAAGCCTTGAACCATCATAAATTTGTCCCTCAATATAAATTGCCTTAACTGCTGGTTTATCAATTTTACCTTTTACTTTCTTTATCAGTCGCACTGGTGTAATCGGGTCATCATATCCAAACGCGACAGCAGTAGGTCCTTCAAGATACCTGAACAAACCATCGTATCCACCGACATTTTGCATCGCTATTTTCAACAGAGTATTTTTTACTACCTTGTAATCAACCCCAGCACTTTTAAGCTCTCGTCTTAATTCATTCACCTCAGCGACGGTCATCTTAGTGAAATCAGCTAAAACTAATCCTTTCGCCTGTGAAATTTTTTGAGTTATCTCTTCAACGACTTTAACTTTCTCCTCTTTTTTCATTTCATCCTCAAAAATTTTTTAAGTAAAAAAATATCTCCGAACATAAAAGAGTGCGTCTTTACGACCAGAGATGTTGGCTTAGAAGCAACCCATTTATGATAAATTCATGAGTACTGAATTCTTATCCACTTTTATTCCAGGACCCATCGTGCTTGATAAAGTGATGTTCTTTATGTATTGACCCTTAACGCTTGCAGGTCTTAATTTGACTACCGTTGACAGCAAAGTTTTTATATTTTCAATCAACTTTTCATTTTCAAATGATACCTTTCCAACTGAAACATGAATGTTTCCAGCCTTATCAACTCTAAATTCAACTCTTCCCGCTTTTGCTTCCCTAACTGCTTTAGCGACATCGGTTGTTACAGTTCCACTTTTTGGATTTGGCATCAAACCACGGGGTCCAAGAATTTTACCAAGCTTTCCAACCTCTCCCATAACCTCAGGAGTTGCAATTATAACATCAACATCCGTCCATCCCTCTTTAATCTTGCTTATGTATTCATCAAACCCAACATAATCGGCACCCGCTTCAATTGCTTCCTTCTCTTTTTCCGGTTGTTTTGTTAAGACAAGAACACGAACCTTTCTTCCCGTCCCGTACGGTAAAACCACAGTACCACGAACCATTTGATCCGCATGCCTTGGATCAACACCAAGGCGAATTGCTATATCAACTGTCTCATCAAACTTTGCTGTTGCTGTTTCCTTTACCTTTTGAACTGCTTCTTCAAGTGAATACGCTTTTGATTTGTCGACCTTTTTTAAAGCTTCAAGATATCTCTTACTATGCTTTGCCATTTTCATTTCATAGTTATTTTTTAATCAATAACTTCAATTCCCATGCTTTTTGCAGTGCCCTCAATCATACGCATTGCAGCTTCTATATCATTTGTATTTAAATCGGGCATTTTCATTTGAGCGATTTCCCTTATCTGCTGACGCGTGACCTTACCAACTTTAACCCGTTTTGGTTCGGATGATCCTTTCTCAATTCCAGCCGCTTTCTTTAAAAGCACAGAGGCTGGTGGTGTCTTTACGACAAATGTAAACGATTTATCTGAATAGACCGTCACAATAACAGGTAAAATCAAACCCATTTTATCTTGGGTTCGTGCATTAAACTGCTTACAGAACTCCATAATGTTTATACCACGTTGACCAAGTGCAGGTCCAACAGGAGGAGCTGGTGTTGCCTGTCCACCAGGTATTTGAAGTTTTACATATCCAACTACTTTTTTAGCCATTTCTCTACAAAGTTAATTTTTTATTTTTCAATTTCAACTTGTGTAAAATCAAGCTCAACAGGCGTCTTACGACCGAAGATATTGATCATAACTTTTAGCTTCATCTTTTCAGAATTTACTTCTTGAACTACACCGCTGAAGTCAGTAAATGGTCCATCAATAACTTTAACTGAATCTCCAACTCTAAAAGGCACATCAACTCTTTCAACACCTACCTCTTCAACTTTGCCGACAAATCTTTCAACTTCATCTTCCCTTAAAGGGACAGGATTTCCCTTTGGACCAACGAAACTTACAACCGATGGAACACTACGGATGAAATTTTTAACCTCATCATCCATCTCCGCTTCAATCAAAATATAACCCGGGAAAAACGCCTTGACACGAGATTTTTTTCTTCCTTCTTTTACAACAGTTACTTTTTCAGTCGGGACAAAAACGCTAAAAATTTTGTCTTTGAATTTTCCTTCGGCGATTTCATTTTCTATAAATTTCTTAACACGATTCTCATGCCCTGAATATGTCCTCACCGCATACCATCTCTTTGCCATTGACTCATCAAAAGATAATTTTTAAAATTTCGGTGATGATAATGTCAATTATCCAGATAATTACAGTGAAGATCAAACACGCGATCAATACAACCTTAGTTGATTCAACTAATTCGTCTTGTTTTTGCCAAGTAACTTTTTGAAGTTCTTTGTAAATGTCACCGAAAAAGTTAATAATCTTCTCTCGCATCAGGATCAAAGATAATTTTTAAAATAAAAAATTTAGCACGTCCGGAGGGACTCGAACCCCCAACCTGCGGTTTTGGAGACCGCTGCTCTACCAGTTGAGCTACGGACGTGTCCCATTTAGCGTGTTTCTTTGTGAACAGTGTGTTTATTGCAGAATTTACAGTATTTTTTATATTCCACCCTCTCCGGGTGCTTTCTTCTGTTCTTTGTAGTCGTATAGTTTCTGTGCTTACATACAGTGCATTCAAGTGTAATTATCTCTCTTCCTTCAGATTTAGCCATTTAGATGTAAATTTTATTTGAAAACTTTGCTTGAGCTCGCGACCGGGATTGAACCGGTGACCTCGTCCTTACCAAGGACGCGCTCTACCAACTGAGCTACGCGAGCGATTTTGAGCGGGCGACGGGATTCGAACCCGCGACCACCAGCTTGGAAGGCTGGCGCTCTACCATCTGAGCTACACCCGCTTTATTATGCCGTGGGTGGGGAGGGATTCGAACCCCCTCAGGCTTCACGCCACTGGGTTTACAGCCCAGCCCGGCTCTCCAACTCCGGCGCCCACCCACAAGCCGAGCTGGCGCGGGGATTTGAACCCCGGACCTGCTGATTACAAGTCAGCTGCTCTACCAACTGAGCTACGCCAGCACCATTTATAAAAGAGCAGGTTTTCTAAAAGGCAATCATAAATATAATCATTCCTTTTCAAAAATGCAAGAATTTCTCAAACTATCCACCTGAACTCGGACCATATCTTAACATTCGCATTTTTAACTCTTTAATTATAGCCGAATACTCTTTCAAATAATTTTCAGGCGGTGAAAACTTAACCCAGTTCCCAGCTCCCATTTTAACTTGAAACTCAAACTGAAAGATAGTGTTATAAACTTGATATGTCCTAAAATAAAAACTACTTCTCCCACGAGGAACAATATGAATCAACACTCTATCCCTGAACAACGCTCCAACAGTATCAACACCAACCGCAAGTTGCCCATCACGAACCCTCCAATATGTCTGTATAACATAATAATCCTTCATCGGATCAACTATCTCCAACGTATATTCATACATTTGCAAAATAAAAGCCGTCTCGTTTATAATGTAATTTTTATCTGTGTTGAAAGAAACATCATATGAAACAACTCCCTTTCCATTAATAAACTCACTACCTTTGCAAGAAAGCATTATAAAACACATAATAAACATCAAAAATTTTCTCCCTAAAAATTTGATTTGCGAATATGCCATGACTTACCTCCACCAAGAAATTTTTTCTTATTGTGCAACTGGTGGTGTTCCCGTATCTTGCGTCTCACCAGCACTCAAACCCCACACAAGAGTATAAGTCCCAATGACAATTAAACCAAGCACAATTATGAAAAACAAATTCGTAAGCGCAGATCTACCCCCTGGTAAAACTTTGCTTATAAATTCTTTATCTATCCTTTTCACCTCTTCGTCAATATTTTCATATGTCCAAGTTATCTCAACAGTGTGAAATCTTCGCTTCGGTCTATCAAAACATTCAAATGTCCCGTAAAGCATGACATTGTTTGTATCACCTCCCTGATTTACAAAGTTTCCGAAAAATAAATAATCAACACCAAGCATGTGCGATAAAATTACAACCTCATTTTCAGATGGTAAAGATAAAATAGCGTTAATCTTCTCACTACCAACTATGGAAATAGCTTCCTCCGGCGAAACTAACTCAACTGATGGCTTCTGCGCAAGCAAATATAAAACACTATTTGTTATCTCCCTCTGTGCCTTCTTTCCAACCCCTTCAAATTTGAAACCAATAAAACCAACCCTTACCTTATCCCTCGCAAATGCAACCCCAGGATAAAATTCATAAATGATAAAAGCCAAAATCAAAAGAAAGGTGAAAAATTTTTTCCTAAATGCCTTCATAGATAAATTCGCTTATTTTAAAATAACTCTTTCAGTGAAATTTTTCACTATCTCCAAAAATTTTTCAGCTGCATAATCTATTTCTTCACTTGTATTTCCTCTTCCAAACGAGAAACGCACAGTTGCAAGAGCTGTTCTCTCATCTCTTCCAAGAGCAAGTATGACATGCGATGGTTTTAAACTTCCAGATGTGCAAGCAGAACCATTTGAAACCGCAACGCCTCTTAAATCAAGCCCATATATCAACGCATCAGCATCTACATCAATTTTACTTGAATTTATTGAAAAATTCAAGATATAAGGTATCGCTTTATCAAATGGGCTATTTAAAAGCAAAACCTCATCGTTAAACTCGCTGAAAAACTCTTTTATTTTTTTGATCATGCGTTCCCTCAATCTACTTACATGTTCGTAATCACTTTTCATTCTCTCTTTGCAAATTTGAACGGCTTTGCCGAAACCCACTATTAATGGAACACTCTCAGTGCCAGCTCTTCTACCCGCCTCCTGCGATCCACCACGATGAAACTTTTCTATTTCTATCCCATCTCTTACATAAAGGAAGCCTACCCCTTTCGGTCCATAGATCTTATGCGCAGATCCTGAAAGAAGATCAACATTTAATTTCTTAACATCAATATCAATTTTACCGAAAGATTGAACCGCATCAGTATGAAATGGTATATCATATTCCCTCGCTATTGCTCCTATTTCTTGAATTGGTTGTATCGTCCCGATCTCGTTATTTACATGCATTACACTTATAAGACAGGTTCTTGATGTCACCGCTTTTCTTACATCATCAGGATCGACAACACCCTCCGAATCAACCTTTAAAAATGTCACTTCAAATCCATTTTCTTGTAAATAAATACAAACATCAAGGACAGCGTGATGCTCAATTTGAGTCGTGATTATGTGATTTTTGCCTTTCTTAAAACCAGCGAGCGCTACGCCTAAAATTGCAAAATTATCTGATTCCGTTCCCCCGCTTGTAAAAATTATCTCAGACCGTTCAGCATTTATAAACTCCGCAATTTCTTCTCTTGCTTCTTCAATAGCAACTTTCGCCTCCCTCCCAAATTGATGAACAGAAGATGGATTGCCAAAGATCTCCGCAAAATACGGAAGCATCGCTTCAATAACAGCAGGATCAACAGGTGTGGTTGCACTATGATCAAGGTAAACTTTTCGCATACTCGTTAATTTTGATCACTTTTTACACTATTATTTCTATTATCTTACCTAAAATCTGACACTTATGCCTAATGTCGGTAAAATAGGTAACATCGTCACAGGTCTTCGTTTTATCTCGCCATTTGAAATACTAAAATCATATGCTACGACATTTTTTCGGTTGTAAATATTCATAACATCAAGATAGAAACTCCAATCGGCACCCCAAAATCTTGAATTGTAAGTAATTCGCACATCCAATCGATGATACGGTGGTTTTCTTGAATTCAAAAAGTTTTTAAGGCCTCCATAATCAATATCAAGCACAACTTTATCTTTTATTGTCATTATCTTCACAGCAGTATCAGATACAAAAATTCTGGGCTTTACTCCGATCGGCTCGGTATATGGATAATTTGAGCCATACATCCAAGTCAAACTTAAATCAAATTTTCTGCTGATTTTCCAATTTAATACAATGTTAACAGTATGTCTTTGATCGAAAATAAAAGGCAATTCAACATAATAAATTTTTCTCCTTGCAACTGAAAAAGAATAAGTAAGCCAACCATGGATTTTGCTATTTCTCGTCTGCTTCTTTTCAATGAAAACCTCTATTCCATATGCTGTTCCATCACCTTCGTTAACTGGGATCGCTGTAACTGAGTCATCTACAGCTATTTGATACGGAGCGCTCCATCCTCTGATATCAGTTGGCGGATATGCAGGTATCCTATCAACAACCCATCTTGTCCCGTTCACGCGTTTTCTAACGATTAAATCATCAAAATTTTTATAATAACCCTCAACTCTTGCCAATATATCAGCAGAAAGCCATCTTTCAAGCCCAATGATATAATGAGTTGCCCTCTCGGCACTTAAATTTTCCGAGCGAGTAAAATCAAAAAATATGTTTTGATCGTAGATTTTCTCGTACCCTGGCGATTGATAATACCAACCATATGCAAACCTTAAACTTGTCAAGGCATCAATGTTGTAAAGAAAGTTAAACCTTGGAGAGATATAAATGCTTTTTATTATTTCGTAATAATCAAACCTCAAACCAGGTTGAACAATCAATTTTGGGCTTAACTTTATTCTGTCTTGAACATAAAAATACGGGCGATTATATCTTTCAACATATCTGAAAAACTCTGGTGCTGAGAAAAAGCCAAGTGATATTAAAAACATCTTTAACATCTCATCCATCTTAAGAACATACTTTAACTCCGAAATGACATGACTATTCCCAATTCCAAACTCAACTAAATTTCGCCCGAACTCATAACTAACATCAACTGATGTCGTGAACTTTTGTATTGAATAATTTGACCATGTTTCAACTTTGAAAAAAAGCACATCATCTGAAATAGTTTTTCTGTCCGCGTCTTGTGATGGATCAAGCAATTCTCCACCGAATTTGCTTTCGCCTGAATTTTTATACCACGATGTTAAAAATTTAATAACAAAGTTTTTCCGAGGAGAATATGTCCAATTGAAAGCAAAAGTATTATTATAGGACAAATCATTTACTGCAACACTATCAGGTCTATCAAGATTTTCGCCAGTTATAATGTTCATCGCATCACGACTGTGAATCAAGAAAAAGTTAAATTTATGTTTACTGAACGGCTGAAAGCTCAGTTTAGTTTGAAAATCATAAAAGTTCGGAAATGTCACATCGCCACTAACAAGCCCTGTTTTTTCAGCTATTGGTCCAAGTATCAAATCATAATATGTCCTTCTGGTCGAAAATATCCACGAACCATTTAAAGGAAGTTTCCCTTCAAATATCAAATTCGCATTTGTCAAATTCACATTCATCATGCTTGAGAAAAGTTTTTCCCTGGTTCCCTCACGTCCAGAGACATCAAGGACAGCGGATAACCTATCTCCATATTTTGCAGGAAATCCCCCAGCCATAAAATTAAAACTGCTGACGATATCTGGATTAAACATACTAACGAAGCCATAAAGCCGATATGGATTATAAATCTCAACACCATCTATAATTATTAAATTTTCATCCGGTGAACCTCCACGTACAACGAACCGTGCTGCGAAATCAGACGGTGAGAGAACACCAGGCAAAGTTCTTAACATTCTAAAAACATCTTCCCCAAAGCCAGCTCCAACTTTAACATTCTGCGGTTCTACCTCAACGATGCTTGGTCTAACATCCACAACGCGACGACTCTTGTAATCCGCCAAAACTTCAACTTCGCCAAGCTCAACATAACCCTGCTTCAATCTAAACTCAACAAAGACAACCCCACTTTTTACATCAATTTCTACTTTTTCACTCTGATATCCAATGCTTCTGGCTTCAATGACATATAACCCAGGTTTTACTCTAATTTTAAATTCACCCTTTAAATCTGTTGATGTCCCAAGCGTTGTTCCGAGAATCACTATATTTACATTTGGTATTGGTTCACCAGTTTCAAAATCAATAACTTTTCCTTTTATTTGCGCATCTTGAGCAAAAGCAAAGCTAAAAAACAAAACTATCCCCAATAACCCGGTATAACAGTTCCGCATTTATAGCACTTCCCCCCGACAATTTTATTTTTTAAAACTCTAAAACCAAATCTTTCCACAAGCAAAGCACCACAATTAAAACAATAAGTGTTCTCATACTTACCAACATAACCTGGTATATTCCCAGCATAGACAAATCTCAACCCTTCGCTATAGCCTATCTCAACTGCTTTTATCAACTGCTCAGGACGCGTATTATCTGGATCTGTCATTTTGTAATCTTTATGAAAAGCGGTCACATGCCATGGTATGTTTGGGGAAACGCTTGCCAAAAACCTTGCAATATCTCTTAATTCACCTTCTGAATCATTAAATCCTGGAACGATAAGAGTTACAACCTCAACCCAAAACCCTTTCTCAACAAGCATTTTGATCGTATCAAGGACAACATTTAATCGCCCCCCAAGTTTTCTATAATTCAAATCGTTAAATGTCTTTAAATCGACCTTGTAAAAATCAACATATGGTTTGATATAATCAAGGACTTCGGAAGTTGCGTTCCCATTTGAGACATATGCACCACGAATTCCATATTGACTTGCAAGTTTTAAAATCCCAACTGCCCATTCAGATGTAATCAACGGCTCGTTATATGTACTCGTTATTATTTTGCTTTTGTATTTGATAGCGATATCAACTATTTCTTCCGGATCTATAAAATCCGGCATTGCTCCAGCAACGGGATCTCTCAAAGCTTGAGATGTCACCCAATTTTGACAATAATCGCAGTGAAAATCACAACCAAGCATGCCAAAACTTAAAGTATAGCTTCCCGGATAGACATGGAAAAACGGTTTCTTTTCAATTGGATCAAGCGCAAGTGATGCAACATATCCCCATGGAACATACAGATTTCCACCAACATTAAACCTTACCTTACAAACACCGCTTTTTCCTTCTGGAATTTTACATCTGTGCCCGCAGGCGAAACATTCAATTCTTTTCTCATCAATTTTTCTGTAAATTTCACCAGTCTTTGAATTCTGCATTAAAATATCTTTTAATGTTTGAACACTGCCAAGCATAAAAATTTTGAATTTTATTTAAGGTTTCAATAATTCCAACATATTTAAAGTGATTCCGGTTTCAATCCGAAAGCGCAGAAATTATAGCTTTGCAAAATGCTGGAAGATCATCCGGCGCTCTTGAACTTATCAAGTTCCCATCAACTACGACCTCACTATCAACATATATAGCACCTGCGTTAACAAGGTCATCTTTTATTGAGAAAAACCCAGTAACTTTTCTATTCTTTAAAATCCCCGCAGAAATAGGAACCCAGCCGGCATGACAGATGAAAGCAACAACTTTGCCTGATTCAAAAAATTTTCTCGTTAATTCAACCGCAATTTTATTTCTCCTGACCCTATCTGGTGCATAACCGCCCGGAATTACAAGCGCATCAAAGTCATCAACTTGTATCTCCTCAAATTTAACATCCGACTTTATTGGATATCCATTTTTCCCTTTAAAAATTTTAACCTCTGGACCAGCAATTTTAACCTCGGCTCCTTCCTCAATCAATCTATATTTTGGATATAAAAGTTCAACTTCCTCAACTAAATCTTCAACGAAAATGACAACCTTTTTGCCTTTTAGTTTCATATTTCACCAAAAGAGTTTTTATTTTTAAAAACAGCATATTTTTTTATTTAGACTATTTGAATTTAAAAAACTTTTTCAAATTTTAACTTCATTTTTCTGTGATCGCACGCCTTCTATAGGTTGATTTGAAAATCCTCCAATTACTACTGCTATAAACAAGCAATAGTTCCTTTGAACCTGAATAGAAAAGGTTCTGATGCCTTTGATTAATCAGATCTCGTTTTCCTTCAAATTTCTCAGGGTTATAAACAATTACATAATCTGCATAAACCTCCGGTCTCTCAACAACAGAAGCAAACTCATACTGATATGGAAGAATGAAATTTTTTGGATTTCCATAAAAAACAATTATCGGAAAGCCTGTTGCGTCATCCATTAAGATGATATCATTTAAAGATACATTCCGCTTTAAAAACTCAGCAACTTTTTTCTCTTCAAAGAAAAATCTATCTGGATTTCCTCCAAGAAGTGTTCTTGCGAAATTTCGCTCCTCCGGGTAAAAAGAGTTCTTAAGTTTATAATATCCCGAAAAGAAAGAAAATAAAATTAAGACAAGAAAAACAGCCATCACCAAACTTTTCCGCAAACTGGGTTCTTCTTCGCATGCGTAAATCATCGTCACTAAAGCAATAAGTATAAAAGGAGCATAAAAATCAACATTCATAAGTGATAAACCCAAATAGGCAGTTATAGACAAAGCAACTATTGGAGCGATTAACGCAAGAGAAAAGAAAAGTCGCCGTGTGAAAACAAAAATTAAAACAATATATGCGGGCATGTAAATTAAAATTTCATTCAAAACATAGAGCACACTTTTAAAGGCATTTCCCTTAAATTCAATTAATGATGGATTATAAAGCACATAAGTGCTCAAAGTTCTAAAATATGAATATGGACTATTTATAAAATGAAAGGGATTTGAAGTAAAAAGCCAGTTTAAATAGCACCAAAATAAAAAACCAGAAACTGGCGGAATGAAAATCATTAAATAAACCGCGAACAATCTGCGAATAAATGTTTGTCTATATGCAGGTAACTTTCTGAGTAATTCAAAAAAATTTCTGTAGCTTACACCTTCCTCAAGTGTTGTTTCAATTGTAAGGATCGCATTAACGAATAACCAGAAAATAAGAATAAAGATAATTTCATACCTTATAAAAACAAGAACACCAATAAAAACCCCAGAAATAGCAAGATAAAAACTAACATTTCTCTCATAATACTCAAAGATGAAAAGGTAAAACAAGGTGAGAAATGTTAAATAAAGATAAGCACTGCTACCAGAAGAACCAGTATATAAAATGACTGGATTGAATAAGAGTATCAACAGCATAAAAATGATAAAGATAAACGATATTTTTTTCTTCAAGATCCTATAAGTGATAAATGCTGTTAGTAATCCCATGGTAAGCGATGAGGCGAAAATTGGAGCGACGATTGGATTTATAAAAACAAAAGGAAAAAGCACAAAGAAAGGTATGGGTGGATAAATTAATCCTATATTTTCAAGGCGAGGCGGATTTCCTTTTAATGCAAGCAAACCCTTCTCAATTAGAAAAAAAGATTCAGGATTGTAATAATCTGCTGAAATAAACATCAAACCCAAAGCAAAATAGTAAAGTGAAATAAAAATTGATAATATAGCGATTATAGCCCAATTTTTCATTTCCTAGGATGATGAATATGTTTGAATACATCACTTATACCATGTTCCGTTTTTTCCCAATAGAACGGATTTGAGATCAACTGACCTAACGCTTTATATGAAGCTATTGAATGTAAGATCCAATATAATGGATTTAAAAGAGCAAATGGAAGAAGATTGTAATACTTCCGTCTAAAAACGGACATCATATTCATGTAAATCATAATTGCATTCCCGAAAAGAAAATTAAAAATTGAAACATACATAACCCAGTCTGGAAAGATCATGCTTATAATTTCTGATTCTGTTAAAAGCCATATAATAAACATAAACCACATCACCGGATTTGCTAAAAATACGAACGGAGTTCCTCCGACGAATAGTTGAAATCCTATGAATCCTTTCAAGCCAGTTTTCTTAATAAGTTCAATAGGATGTCTCATATGAACGAGATAAGTTTGAATATATCCTTTTATCCATCTTGATCTTTGTCTTATCCAATTTTTTACAGATTTATTGGCTTCTTCATATGTTGTTGAGTCAAGAACTGCAACTTTATATCCTTTCGCGTAAGCTCTTATGCCAAGATCTGCATCCTCTGTGACATTGAACGGATCCCAACCAGCAAGTTCTTCAAGTTTGTCTCTTTTGAAATGATTACTTGTCCCACCTAAAGGAATTGGCAAACCCAACCTATTAAGTCCGGGAAGCATATAATCAAACCAATATGAATATTCAAGCGTAAACATTCTTGTTAAAAGATTTTCCTCCCTATTGTAATAATTTAAAGCACATTGCACGCAGATGTACTCCTCGGGGAGTTTTTTAAATAGTGCGACAACTTTTTTAAGTTGATCCGCGTCTGGTATATCCTCAGCATCGTAAATTGTCAAATACTTGCCACGGGCGAAAAGAAGACCATAATCACATGCCTTTGGCTTTGTTTTAGGCACTTCATATGGAACAACTAAAGGCTCAAATATAGCCGGAAAATCAATTATTTTTATAGCTTCAATCGTTTCAATGTCATCCTCTTCCAACAAAAGCTTTACATCAAGTTTAAATCTTGGATAGTCAAGACGACTTATGCTCTCAACGAGTTTTGAAATCACCTTAGGTTCTTTATAAACGGGCAATAAAATTGTATATACAGGTAATTCATCATTTGAAATAGATTTTATCTCTTCAGCTGAAACAACCTCCTGAAGTTCATATCTTGCACCAATAAGAGAAAGAACAAATTTAAAAAGAATTGAAAACAAGTAAAGTAAACCAACGATTATATTTACAAAAATCAAGGCTGATATAGGGCTAAATGAAAAATAAAGAAGATAAATAGTGATAACAGCCACAACCACAAATGTTTGCGTTGCTGTTATTGTAATAACAGCAGATCTATCCGGATCCTTCCAAAGCAAGTTATAGATTGCAACCCTGCAAAATGGAGGACCAAGATATTTATGCAAAACCCAAATAATATCTACATCCATCGCTGCAACAACTTTCACATCGCTTTTGAAAAACCTCTTAACAATATCAAGAAACTCAACATCAGTAGGATCAACCATTGCAACAACAACTTTCCCGTTTTCCCTTCTTATTGGAACACCAAGATATTGATCCATAATAAGTAAGTTAAGATATGAAAC
>JBCNVC010000210.1:0-1573 GCA_039630395.1 Candidatus Kryptonium sp.
CGAACCTGTGAGGGATTGAAACTAAAAACGGCACTCGCAGGCGATACCCGAAGCAAGTTTGAATCGAACCTGTGAGGGATTGAAACCGCCGTTTCATAGAATAAATCCAAGCCCAGTCGTCAGTTTGAATCGAACCTGTGAGGGATTGAAACTATCCATTGTTTTCAAAATGTTTCAACTTTTGCGAAGTTTGAATCGAACCTGTGAGGGATTGAAACTCCAGGTGTCCCTGCTCCGCTATTTTTTTCATATTTGTTTGAATCGAACCTGTGAGGGATTGAAACATTTATGAATCGCTTTCATCAAGTCATCGATGGGGGTGTTTGAATCGAACCTGTGAGGGATTGAAACAGGAGCTGGATGAAATATACAACGTTCCAGACTGCGTTTGAATCGAACCTGTGAGGGATTGAAACATGTAATTTGAGCAATCATTAGTGCCGCTGGTGTATAAGTTTGAATCGTACCTGTGAGGGATTGAAACTACTGGATAAGAAGGCGAAGTTGTTCCAAGTTCCAACCTGTTTGAATCGTACCTGTGAGGGATTGAAACCCTGCTTGCGGAATCGAACCGCCGATCGCATGCATAAGTTTGAATCGTACCTGTGAGGGATTGAAACCAGGATCAATCTCCAATGCTCTTGCAACACTGATTGTTTGAATCGAACCTGTGAGGGATTGAAACGAAACCCTGGGAAATACAGGGATGATCTTTATGGGTATTCGTTTGAATCGTACCTGTGAGGGATTGAAACGACCAATGTATCCGACAAGCACCTTCGTTCTATCTTGGTTTGAATCGTACCTGTGAGGGATTGAAACGCAAAATTTCTAACCGTTATTTTTTCCGTTTCCTGTCCATAAACGGTTTGAATCGTACCTGTGAGGGATTGAAACAATTTTTTCCTTTGTGCTGAAACGATGCAAGTTAAAGGTTTGAATCGTACCTGTGAGGGATTGAAACGAGCTGCGAGGGTTTTGGGATGGGAAGAGATAGATTGCGTTGTGTTTGAATCGTACCTGTGAGGGATTGAAACTGTCCAAGCCAATAGTAGACCTCTTTTTCAGCATTAGATTTTGTTTGAATCGTACCTGTGAGGGATTGAAACTCAGTTCCGTAGTAATCATACGCTTCTTTTATAATTGTTTGAATCGTACCTGTGAGGGATTGAAACAGGGAATTCATTATTTCAACAAATATCCCATTTTTCGTTTGAATCGTACCTGTGAGGGATTGAAACACGCCCAAGAAGCAAACCCAAAAACAATCCAATACCAAGTTTGAATCGTACCTGTGAGGGATTGAAACATAACTCCCTTGACAAAAGCACGCTTGTAAGCCATGTTTGAATCGTACCTGTGAGGGATTGAAACAAATTAATTGATACCTTCGCTATACCGTTGCCCTTTTGTTTGAATCGTACCTGTGAGGGATTGAAACGTCCAACTCCGACACTCGTTATTGCTGGATAAACAGTTTGAATAGTACCTGTGAAGGGTTGAAATGGAAAAATGATCTCTTTTGTCTGTTTACTTGTCAACTGTTTGAATTGTACCTGTATCGTGGTATTTA
>JBCNVC010000211.1:0-1566 GCA_039630395.1 Candidatus Kryptonium sp.
GATTGAAACAAAACATTAACTTAAAACAAATTACAACAACTTTTAATGTTTGAATCGTACCTGTGAGGGATTGAAACGTTTCAAAATCAATAAACTTTAATTCATTAATCTTCTGTTTGAATCGTACCTGTGAGGGATTGAAACATAGTATTCTAAATATGCAACTTTACCATTCTGGATAGTTTGAATCGTACCTGTGAGGGATTGAAACGCCCGAACATGGAATATCGGGCGGTAAGGAGCAATATTGTTTGAATCGTACCTGTGAGGGATTGAAACATTTTTTCATTTAGTTTCACATTCTTAAAATTATTGATGTTTGAATCGTACCTGTGAGGGATTGAAACTGTTTTTAAAATTTAAATACAACAGTATCACTTTCGGGTTTGAATCGTACCTGTGAGGGATTGAAACTATATACCTTCATTTTCAAATCCCCTTTTATTTTTGTTGTTTGAATCGTACCTGTGAGGGATTGAAACAGACCAGTTCCATTAGCAACTTTCTTGCGGCTTTTGCTTGGTTTGAATCGTACCTGTGAGGGATTGAAACATATTTCCTTGGGGAGATATTCTAAAAATTCAATTTTTGTTTGAATCGTACCTGTGAGGGATTGAAACAAATCAGAGAGTTTAACTGTTGCTGTTGTTTCTTCATCTGTTTGAATCGTACCTGTGAGGGATTGAAACTAAAATTTAGATGGAGACCAACGACACGGGCAAACTTGGTTTGAATCGTACCTGTGAGGGATTGAAACTAATTAGTTTAAGAGAGGTAGTATGAATACTTTTTTATGTTTGAATCGTACCTGTGAGGGATTGAAACTACACATAAATAATGGTATTGTTATAAAAAATGTTGGTTTGAATCGTACCTGTGAGGGATTGAAACAAATTCGGTGGAATTTCTTCGTAAACTACAGCGTCAATAGGTTTGAATCGTACCTGTGAGGGATTGAAACGTTTAACCGCGCGGTTAATAACAAGTTAACCGCGTTTGAATCGTACCTGTGAGGGATTGAAACCGGGAAGTAAGAGTTTTCCATCTTTAATTTCCTCTAATGTTTGAATCGTACCTGTGAGAGATTGAAACAGAATGTTAAGATATGGCATAGTCCCCTTTTTCTTTGTTTGAATCGTACCTGTGAGGGATTGAAACTAATTAATAATGTCAAATAACAATTGCCCACTCTTTGTTTGAATCGTACCTGTGAGGGATTGAAACAATAAAATTAACAACAACTCGCCTAAACTTGACCGCGTTTGAATCGTACCTGTGAGGGATTGAAACGTGATATCGGTTTCATTAATATCAAATCTTTCTTTCGTTTGAATCGTACCTGTGAGGGATTGAAACGTCTGAGACTGGGTCGTTGGCGGGGTAGTGAATTCGTTTGAATCGTACCTGTGATGGATTGAAACAGATATCCAATTCTACGACCGCCATTTCTACCCATACGTTTGAATCGTACCTGTGAGTGATTGAAACAAAGCGTATGATCTAAGGCATCTCCGCCTTTCCAAGTGGGGGTATATTTATCAACTCAAAGTTGGAAAATTTGGCTTA
>JBCNVC010000212.1:0-1538 GCA_039630395.1 Candidatus Kryptonium sp.
GGAGGAGAACAGAGATGAGCTTGATTTTGTGGGTCTCATCTGAACCATGTGGGATATAAAGTCCTAAAGATAGTTCCTCGGAGAGAACCACGGCTTTGTCTCATCTGAACCATGTGGGATATAAAGTATTGATGCTAAATTTGGTGTTGTTTTTATACTAGTCTCATCTGAACCATGTGGGATATAAAGTGGAAAGGCTGGCTCAATAAGTTTTGAGCGGACATCGTCTCATCTGAACCATGTGGGATATAAAGAATTTAAAAGTTGCGGATAAAACTGCATTACTGTTTGGTCTCATCTGAACCATGTGGGATATAAAGATGAGTTTCGGAGAGATAACTTCTATTCCATAGAGAGTCTCATCTGAACCATGTGGGATATAAAGATTTTTTAATTTTTTGCGATAATTTTCACTTCTAATTTCGGGTCTCATCTGAACCATGTGGGATATAAAGGTAATAAAGTGCTCAATTAAGCTTTCATGCAATTTTGTCTCATCTGAACCATGTGGGATATAAAGACTTTCGAGTGCCCCGCCTAATGGTGGGGCACTCAGTCTCATCTGAACCATGTGGGATATAAAGGCCATATCCATCCTCTGACACTTATACCTACTACTCGTCTCATCTGAACCATGTGGGATATAAAGGAATGTGACAAAGAATATCCAATAACAGATTTTGAAGTCTCATCTGAACCATGTGGGATATAAAGCTAAATCTTGTTTTTATTCCAAAACACTTCTTACCTGTCTCATCTGAACCATGTGGGATATAAAGCATAGCAGTGCTTGAAGCTGCAACCGCCTGCATAGGTCTCATCTGAACCATGTGGGATATAAAGCCCTTCAAAGCTTTGTATTCAGCTTTGTAAAATTCAGTCTCATCTGAACCATGTGGGATATAAAGAATACTAGTCCATCAGGGAGAATCTTGTCATACCAAGTCTCATCTGAACCATGTGGGATATAAAGGAAAAAGAGAAAAAAGATTATGAAAAATAAGAAAAATTGTCTCATCTGAACCATGTGGGATATAAAGTCTTCTAAAAGGAGGAAGACAAAGAAAACTTCTTTGGTCTCATCTGAACCATGTGGGATATAAAGGCTCAATACAGAGGGAGCATGAGAAGTATCTGTTATACACGGTCTCATCTGAACCATGTGGGATATAAAGCTGCGAGGAGGAGGATAGATGATTCAAGTTTATTACGGTCTCATCTGAACCATGTGGGATATAAAGTAGTTTGTTTGTCTAGGGGTATCATGTATGGCACGGGGTCTCATCTGAACCATGTGGGATATAAAGGAAACTGAGATTGGTTGGACTTATGGTAAAGGACAGGTCTCATCTGAACCATGTGGGATATAAAGCTGAAAAAGACCCCCTAGTTGAAATCCACTGAAAAGTCTCATCTGAACCATGTGGGATATAAAGGATATTCTGAATATCCCTTTATCAAAATATCTATCAGGTCTCATCTGAACCATGTGGGATATAAAGGATACTTCTGAATTAGATTTTAGCATTTATGGTATT
>JBCNVC010000213.1:0-1533 GCA_039630395.1 Candidatus Kryptonium sp.
CACTCCAAACTCAACAACCACACAAACCAACAAACAAAATCAAACATACCCCAATCCCTCACAGGTACGATTCAAACGATTAAATACAGTGAAAATGTTTACTTGCTAAAAAACCAGTTTCAATCCCTCACAGGTACGATTCAAACACTCAAAATTATGTTGAAAGAATAATAAACATATACAGTTTCAATCCCTCACAGGTTCGATTCAAACTTTGACCTGAAAAGAAAAAAATTTGTTGAAAAAGTGTTTCAATCCCTCACAGGTTCGATTCAAACCCGTGATAGTAAAACTCAAATCTTCAATACCTTTAACATCGTTTCAATCCCTCACAGGTTCGATTCAAACGGTATGTCTCCTATTAAATCGTTGTTTTTCACGCCTGAGTTTCAATCCCTCACAGGTTCGATTCAAACAACAAGATTATATTTACGTTTAATTTTCAAGCCAGAGTTTCAATCCCTCACAGGTTCGATTCAAACCCGACTCGCGAGAGACACGAACAATTTGATAAATTATTGTTTCAATCCCTCACAGGTTCGATTCAAACTGTATCTTAATATTTTTTATAACCATACCATTATTTAGTTTCAATCCCTCACAGGTTCGATTCAAACCAAATGGTTCGGGATTATTACGAGAGCAATAAGAGTTTCAATCCCTCACAGGTTCGATTCAAACTGTGTATGGAAATTTTGCATAGATGTGAATGGTGTGGGTTTCAATCCCTCACAGGTACGATTCAAACAATTAACGGTCAATCAAAGCGATTTTTTAAAACTTTGTTTCAATCCCTCACAGGTACGATTCAAACCGAGCAGTTTATCTTGACTTTGTTGGTGAACCTCCATTGTTTCAATCCCTCACAGGTACGATTCAAACTGGACTTGCAATGCTTGCTTGTTTTGCTTGAATTGCTGTTTCAATCCCTCACAGGTACGATTCAAACAAGAGAAAGAAATGTTTTGTTTAATCTTTTCAACATGTTTCAATCCCTCACAGGTACGATTCAAACGCTGGCGAAACTGTATATGGTCAAAGAAAAACAGGAGGTTTCAATCCCTCACAGGTACGATTCAAACCAATGATTAGTTAATTATTTACCGCGCGGTTAACTTAGTTTCAATCCCTCACAGGTACGATTCAAACAATGGGGGGTTGATGTATATTGGAATTTGGAAAACTAGTTTCAATCCCTCACAGGTACGATTCAAACAGTATATTGAAAAGTGGGAAAGTGATTAAAATGTATTAGTTTCAATCCCTCACAGGTACGATTCAAACTTTTTCAGACACGCTGAAACGGCGACGAAAAAATATATGTTTCAATCCCTCACAGGTACGATTCAAACGTTAAAAGTGTTAAGTTGTTTTGTTGCAAATTTTCGTGTTTCAATCCCTCACAGGTACGATTCAAACCAAACAGAAAGTATTCATTATCATTCCATTTGTCAATAGTTTCAATCCCTCACAGGTTCGATTCAAACCCACGGTAAAATAATACTTCAATAAAACTAACTCACACACTCAAAT
>JBCNVC010000214.1:0-1525 GCA_039630395.1 Candidatus Kryptonium sp.
TGAGGAGGATAAGATATTAGGTGTGCCCAGTTTCAATCCCTCACAGGTTCGATTCAAACGTAGCAGAATTTGGGGTTGAAAAGGACATTGATGTGTTTCAATCCCTCACAGGTTCGATTCAAACGGATTGTTAAAGTGAGAAATCAAAAACAAAAAAGGAGTGTTTCAATCCCTCACAGGTTCGATTCAAACGTAAAATATGATGATGGAATATATCTTTTAAGAAACAAGTTTCAATCCCTCACAGGTTCGATTCAAACTACTTTCGCACAGAAGAAAACATCTCAAAACTTTGTAGTTTCAATCCCTCACAGGTTCGATTCAAACCAAAACAAAAAAAACAAAATCGGAGTTAATCATGGCGTTTCAATCCCTCACAGGTTCGATTCAAACAACAACTTTTTTAAAATGCTGTTTGCTGATAATATGAGTTTCAATCCCTCACAGGTTCGATTCAAACAGAATATACTGTAAACCCTATGCTATTTAATAAAATGTTTCAATCCCTCACAGGTTCGATTCAAACGAAAATGCGGGAAGTAATATCTTGGCGCTGGGGTATAAGTTTCAATCCCTCACAGGTTCGATTCAAACTAGATAATTGTTATTTCACATTATTAATTACAAAAAAGTTTCAATCCCTCACAGGTTCGATTCAAACACTTAAAAAGCTTTTCCCTTCCCTTTCGGCTAATCAGGCGTTTCAATCCCTCACAGGTTCGATTCAAACAAATAAACGAGGTTCAAGTGACAGTTTTTGACGAATGGTTTCAATCCCTCACAGGTTCGATTCAAACTTCTATTTTGAAATCCAGCCAAACTATTTTATAATCTTGTTTCAATCCCTCACAGGTTCGATTCAAACAATACCAGCACATTTTTGCTTAATATAGAATAAGCCCGTTTCAATCCCTCACAGGTACGATTCAAACATTATAAACCGTTGCGATATGAGGCTGAATTAATGGTGTTTCAATCCCTCACAGGTACGATTCAAACTATGACAAGTTAATTGAAGATGGGTTTGGCAGGAAGGGTTTCAATCCCTCACAGGTACGATTCAAACTAGATGAGGGTGAGAGGGTGGATCGGGCTGAAGTCTGTTTCAATCCCTCACAGGTACGATTCAAACGGGATTTTTCAGGGTTACAGAGTCAAGTTCAAAAACAGAGTTTCAATCCCTCACAGGTACGATTCAAACTAAAGTTTGCTGTTTACATAGCAGAACCACATCAGATGTTTCAATCCCTCACAGGTACGATTCAAACGAAAAATTATACGCTATTGCGGAAAACGGGGAACGAGTTTGTTTCAATCCCTCACAGGTACGATTCAAACTTTTGAAACAGGGGTTAGGTAAAAACATCTTGTATTTGTTTCAATCCCTCACAGGTACGATTCAAACTAGCAAAGAGGATCTTTTCGATCTCTTGTTTGATTATGTGTTTCAATCCCTCACAGGTACGATTCAAACCTCATCAAGAATTTCGTTATAACCGTAATTTCTTAGGTTTCAATCCATCAC
>JBCNVC010000215.1:0-619 GCA_039630395.1 Candidatus Kryptonium sp.
TCATCACTTATAGTTTACTCCAGAGCCTATTTCTTTGACTACCCTAACTATTGTATAGCCTCTCTTGGTGGCAAATTCTACAAGCCTATCTGCTTGCCTTTGAAGGTTGTCTTTACTTTGATTGTCTGAGACTCTTGCGTATATAATGCATCTATTATTCTGTGTTGGTTTTCCTTCTTCTTCGTAAACTATGATAGTGCCAGTTGGAAGTTGTTCGCCTTTTAAATACCCAGCTTTGAACCATCTCCAAGCAGTCTTATATGAAATGCCTTTCCTTTTTGCATAATCTGATAACTTCATAGTAAATAATATACAATAAAAGGACAAATTTGTCAATAGATTAAATAACTAGTCTCTAAGACTACTTAATCAAAGAACTTATAAAAAATGTAATTCAGATGAGACAGAAGAAGATGATGCACAAGAGTTTGTGGACGAGGCTTTATGCTGTAGATGTAAAAGTAAGAAATTAGGAGTTGCGCTACTTATAGTTAAAAATTGGAAACTTATTACTCCTGCAAATTTGGAAAAGCTTTACTCAGACAGATTAGCATACCACTACAGGTAGCAGTAGCCAAGCACAATATTAATTATGGCATTATATTCCTCTAATATTTAC
>JBCNVC010000215.1:629-1519 GCA_039630395.1 Candidatus Kryptonium sp.
TAAAACGGTTAATATTGGAGAGTTCTTACATCTATAGCTAAAGTAAAAAACTTCTTTGTTAGTTTCTAAAACTTTCTCTTACAAATAAGTGCAATGATTTGTGTATATCTTCTCTCAAAGTGAATATCATATTCTCTTCTTCAACACTATAAACTCCACATCTACATTCTCATTTATCTTCTCCCTTGCAACCTCTAAAAAACTATCTTTTATATAAACCTCAAAAAAGTTCTTAAAAAGAACCTCCTCAACTACTATGTAAATCTTGTTTGATTTCTCAGAATAACCTGCAGAGTTCATTAGAATGTTTATTACTGCTTTTGAATTCCTTATTGCATTTCTTATCTTACTATCTTCCTCTGCTTTCTTTTCCATAACTCTCAGCGTCTCTTTCAATATCTCTCTGACTATCTCTCTATCTCCGTTGTATATCTCCTCTAATAAACTGTCCTCTTTCATCTTCTCATCAAACATATAGTTCGTCTGTATCAGCTCTTTATACTTGGCTGTATGCAGGTCTATTCCCAAAGCGTCTATTAAAAATCCTATAGGATTCTCTATATGTTTTGATTTTATAGCTCTCTCTATAAAAGTATAGGTCATATTTGCATCCTCTTTGGAATTTATGAAGATAAAAAGAAGTTGGTTTTCTGATATTCCTTTTCTATTATAACTTCTTACCATCTCCATCAGTTTATCTAGTTTATCTCTATATTTATCCCTCTCAACTCCTATCTTCATCCATAACTTCGCACTCTCTACCTGCCTGCGTGTATACTCTTTATCTCCTTGTGCTTTCAACTTTATATAAAACTGTATCTTTGTGTATCTCCTACCCTCTTTTATCTTTCTATACTCTACTAATAGGTCTGTTTTCTCAGATATCTCCT
>JBCNVC010000216.1:0-1518 GCA_039630395.1 Candidatus Kryptonium sp.
TCGATTCTCACGGTAATTTTGGGTTGATTGCTCGTGCTGATAGTAAGGTTTAAATTCCACACTGGTTCGATTCTCACCCCACTTCCCTGGATAATAAACAACCATATAATCAACGTTTAAATTCCACACTGGTTCGATTCTCACATATAATTTACCACATATCTTAATCCATCTATTGCGGTTTAAATTCCACACTGGTTCGATTCTCACACTCGCACGCTTCCAGCCATACCGCTTGGTCATACCCGTTTAAATTCCACACTGGTTCGATTCTCACGTGAGGTGAAGAGGATTTATGACCGTATATCCCTTTAGTTTAAATTCCACACTGGTTCGATTCTCACCGATGCTTTCGTCAGAGGAGTAATTGATTATAGAACGTTTAAATTCCACACTGGTTCGATTCTCACGCGTAAAAGGGTTTACAATCATCTCGCGGAACATTACGTTTAAATTCCACACTGGTTCGATTCTCACTTCAGACAACATTTTCTTATTGCAGAATCTTTCAACGTTTAAATTCCACACTGGTTCGATTCTCACGTTTTTTACAAGGACACGCTTATTCGCATAATTGAAAGTTTAAATTCCACACTGGTTCGATTCTCACAAACTACAAAACTAAACCCCTTCTGCCCAACATCATAGTTTAAATTCCACACTGGTTCGATTCTCACTCACTTCAAGATTTTTTGCCCTGCTCTCAAGCTTCTGTTTAAATTCCACACTGGTTCGATTCTCACATGATAAGGGTTTTGATAGGCTTGTGCGGGAGATAAGTTTAAATTCCACACTGGTTCGATTCTCACAATGATAAAGAGTTTTTGTTTAGGATGTTTGACGAGCGTTTAAATTCCACACTGGTTCGATTCTCACAAAATCATCTGCAAATTTTTTTAAATGCGGTTCAAGGTTTAAATTCCACACTGGTTCGATTCTCACCTAAAAGTGTTGAGGGGTATCAAAAAACTATTCATGTTTAAATTCCACACTGGTTCGATTCTCACATTGGACGGCGAAGAATTGAAAAGCAGGGTAATAGAGTTTAAATTCCACACTGGTTCGATTCTCACTTGAGGACTAACAAACATTTTCTCCCTCGCCACATGTTTAAATTCCACACTGGTTCGATTCTCACCCAAGAAATAAACTACAACCCAAACCTGCCAGCGGTTGTTTAAATTCCACACTGGTTCGATTCTCACCCGCCAAGATTCAGTATTTTTGCACTCCACAACAAAGTTTAAATTCCACACTGGTTCGATTCTCACTTGAGATAAAGTAAGTTTGCCCCGCTCTAATCTATCTGTTTAAATTCCACACTGGTTCGATTCTCACCTCAATATCCTTAATAACCACCTCGCCCTCAAAAGTGTTTAAATTCCACACTGGTTCGATTCTCACGAAATCATATCATTTATTAAGTTGTATGCGTATTTGTGTTTAAATTCCACACTGGTTCGATTCTCACACGGTCAAAAAGTAATTGAAAATTGAAAAGGTAAGTTTAAATTCCAC
>JBCNVC010000217.1:0-1518 GCA_039630395.1 Candidatus Kryptonium sp.
ATTTGAGTGTGTGAGTTAGTTTTATTGAAGTATTATTTTACCGTGGGTTTGAATCGAACCTGTGAGGGATTGAAACGTTTTATTGAATAAATCATTGTTAAATCGTTGGTATATGTTTGAATCGAACCTGTGAGGGATTGAAACAGATTTAACTTTATAGGAACAATTGAGCAAGATTTCAAGTTTGAATCGAACCTGTGAGGGATTGAAACTTTTGTTGGTTTCGGAAGTGAAATGCGTGTCGACAGGTTTGAATCGAACCTGTGAGGGATTGAAACTTTATAACCTCCTCTTCATTTATTTTGATTTCCTCCAAGTTTGAATCGAACCTGTGAGGGATTGAAACGATGTAAACCTATCACACGAGCAAATTTGCCCGGTTTGAATCGAACCTGTGAGGGATTGAAACTCAGCTTCATTTAAAAAACGCTCAGCTTTAGACTTGGTTTGAATCGAACCTGTGAGGGATTGAAACAATAAAAGCTTCATCAATAATCTTCTAGCCGCTTTCGTTTGAATCGAACCTGTGAGGGATTGAAACAAATTTAGTTTTTATCACTCGCAAGGCATTTTCCAGTGTTTGAATCGAACCTGTGAGGGATTGAAACTATGGATTTCGTCAAAGATTTTTTCAAATTTTTCTTGTTTGAATCGAACCTGTGAGGGATTGAAACTTTCAACACCATTCACAAATCTTGCCATTCTAAAAGAAGTTTGAATCGAACCTGTGAGGGATTGAAACATGATGGCTCCCTCCGAAGTCCCCAGGCGTCCCTGGTTTGAATCGAACCTGTGAGGGATTGAAACTTCCTCAAAACGAGGAAGGGCTCGGGTGCCTTAATTATGTTTGAATCGAACCTGTGAGGGATTGAAACAACCTCATCAGTATTCTTTTCTATTGCCTTGTCCCTGTTTGAATCGAACCTGTGAGGGATTGAAACTCCGTATCCATTTTTTATTCCCATTTCATTTATCATTGTTTGAATCGAACCTGTGAGGGATTGAAACTAATTTTATTCATTTTCTCGTTGTATTTATTCAATGGTTTGAATCGAACCTGTGAGGGATTGAAACTGGATTTCTGGCATTCCGCCAGAAACCCAAATAATAGTTTGAATCGAACCTGTGAGGGATTGAAACCCTGGAATCTTTGCAACATATACTCGCAGGCTTCTAACCGTTTGAATCGAACCTGTGAGGGATTGAAACAGTAAATAATAAGCACGCGTGCGAATTTTCCAGTATGTTTGAATCGAACCTGTGAGGGATTGAAACGGTATAGAAAATCTGTTTGACCCCGCCGAATCAAAAAGTTTGAATCGAACCTGTGAGGGATTGAAACACTTGAAGCAGTGTTAAAAATGTTAAAAAATTTTCAGTTTGAATCGAACCTGTGAGGGATTGAAACGCTCCCTTATCAATTATTCTTAAATGTCCCTGAGTTTGAATCGAACCTGTGAGGGATTGAAACCTAATCCAGTTAATCAAATCTTGGCACTCCTTATCTGTGTGTTTGAA
>JBCNVC010000218.1:0-1501 GCA_039630395.1 Candidatus Kryptonium sp.
CTCGCCTCCTTTTTTTACCGTATACAAAGCACAAATCCATTCGTTACAAAATCAACATACACCTAAAAAGCAAACACAACAACCCCATTTTAAAATTTTGTCAGCGCTCATTATCAAAATCAGACGCAAATTCAAACATTTAAATAACACACTGTTCAACAGGCTCAGTCGTTCTCACTTTAACCTTCAAGTAAACAAAAAGTAAACACCGCTTCAATCCCCCATAGGCATGATCCAGATACATGTACAATTCAAACAGTTGGCAAGCGAGCAGACGAAAGAGATCATTTTTCCACTTCAATCCCTCACAGGTACGATTCAAACATGGCGGCCCGCGTGAGGGATTAATAGTTTTTACTTTGTTTCAATCCCTCACAGGTACGATTCAAACGGGTGTCTCCCCAGCACCCAGATATAGTGCTTACGTTTCAATCCCTCACAGGTACGATTCAAACCAGTTGGTCAAGAAAAATTTATTGACAAAAAAGAATAGTTTCAATCCCTCACAGGTACGATTCAAACACAAAATGGTCAAATATGCTGATAACGTTTACTTACTGTTTCAATCCCTCACAGGTACGATTCAAACCAATAAAGCTGATTAAAAGTAAATTTTCAAAGGTATTACAGTTTCAATCCCTCACAGGTACGATTCAAACAATTGACCGAAAATAGGCTTACCAAGACCGAATTTTGTTTCAATCCCTCACAGGTTCGATTCAAACTCTTATTAACACTCGTTCCACGCTTCCAATAAACATCGTTTCAATCCCTCACAGGTTCGATTCAAACAAGTGAGGGGTTGGGCGAGCGATTTTGACGCATTCTTGTTTCAATCCCTCACAGGTTCGATTCAAACGGATTGAGGTTTCCAATCCGCGAGAGACACGAACAATTGTTTCAATCCCTCACAGGTTCGATTCAAACAAAGTTTATATTGTATTTACAAGCGACGAATTCCGAGTTTCAATCCCTCACAGGTTCGATTCAAACATTGATGACTTAATGAAAACGATTCAAAAAGTAATGTTTCAATCCCTCACAGGTTCGATTCAAACTTTTGCTTATACTACAGGACATCTTGACCAAATCAGGGTTTCAATCCCTCACAGGTTCGATTCAAACTAAAATTCGTCAAAACCAAAAAAATAAAAAAAAAAAGTTTCAATCCCTCACAGGTTCGATTCAAACGGGGATTATTTTGTTTTGAGAAACGGACTATATCATGTTTCAATCCCTCACAGGTTCGATTCAAACCTGCCTTGCTTCAGTTGTCTTGCCCCCGCAAATGGTTTCAATCCCTCACAGGTTCGATTCAAACAAACAGTAAAATTAGATTATATCGGCGAACTCCCGTTGTTTCAATCCCTCACAGGTTCGATTCAAACGAGTAATTAGAACAGTTGCAGACGGAGGTCGTATGGCGTTTCAATCCCTCACAGGTTCGATTCAAACGAGGGAGGAGGTTATTGTTTACTTGAACAAGGTTAGTTTCAATCCC
>JBCNVC010000219.1:0-1500 GCA_039630395.1 Candidatus Kryptonium sp.
TGCTTCGTGTTTATGTTGAACTATGAAAAACGGCATTTGTGAGATCTCCAATAAAGAAAGATGTTTGTTTTAACCAATTGCACCTTCCATTTCAAGTTTTATAAGCTTGTTAAGTTCAATTGCGTAATCAAGCGGTAATTCCTTTGCAAATGGTTCAATAAATCCAAGGACAACAAGCGTTAGAGCTTCGCTTTCAGTTAAACCTCTGCTCATCAAATAGAAAAGTTGATCTTCGCTTATCTTTCCAACCGTCGCTTCGTGTCCTATGCTCACAAGCTCCTCTTCTATTTCCATATAAGGATATGTATCGGATCTTGAAAATTCATCAAGCATTAAGGCGTCGCATTTAACCGTTGATTTAACGCCAATAGCTCCCTTTTGAACCTTCACAAGTCCCCTATAACTTGTCCTGCCTCCATCTTTGCTTATTGATTTTGAAACTATATTGCTCGTGGTATAAGGTGCTGCGTGAATTATCTTTGCCCCTGTATCTTGGTGTTGACCTGCGCCTGCATAAGCAATTGATAAAATTTCTGCTTTCGCACCTTTACCAAGAAGATAAACAGCAGGATATTTCATGGTTGTCTTGCTACCTAAATTTCCATCAACCCATTCAACGAAAGCATCCTCATAAGCTACCGCTCTTTTCGTGACAAGATTATAAACATTCTTTGACCAATTTTGAACAGTTGTATATCTTACATGCGAACCCGGCAATGCAATGATTTCAACAACAGCGCTGTGAAGCGAATCTTCACTATAAACGGGAGCTGTGCAACCTTCAATATAATGAACGCTTGCACCTTCTTCTGCAATTATCAATGTTCGTTCAAATTGCCCGACGCTTTCTGCATTTATCCTGAAATATGCCTGAAGTGGAAAATCAACTTTAACTCCCTTTGGAACATAAACAAAACTTCCACCACTCCAGACCGCACTGTTAAGAGCTGCAAATTTGTTATCCTCAGGCGGAACAACAGTACCAAAATACTTTTTCACCAAATCTGGATATTCTCTCACAGCAGTATCCATATCAGTGAAAATTACACCCTTCTTCAACAGATCTTCACGTAAGCTATGGTATACGACCTCAGATTCATATTGAGCACCGACGCCAGCGAGAAATTTTCTTTCTGCTTCAGGGATCCCCAAACGCTCAAATGTTTGTCTTATTTTCTCAGGGACTTCATCCCAAGATCTTCCTTTCCTATCCGTTGGTTTGATGTAATAGACATACTCATCAAAATTTATTTCTGAAAGATCAGCACCCCAAGTTGGCATTGGCTTTTTCAGGAAAATTTCAAGTGAATGTAACCTAAAGCGACGCATCCACTCAGGTTCATTCTTCCAATACGAGATCTCTTCAACTATCTCCCTACTTAAACCGCGCTTAGCTTGATAGACATACTTTATTTCGTCTTTAAAATCATACTTTGTGTAATCTATATCTATCCTATTTCTTGTTGCCTGCATAGCTGTTTCTCCTTGTTAATTAGTTTT
>JBCNVC010000022.1:0-26535 GCA_039630395.1 Candidatus Kryptonium sp.
AAGCCCCTTTGTGTTAACTCTTTCCCCCAAATTTGCCGAGAATCGCACTGACAAAATGTCAAAGAAACTGGCAAAACAAAACAAATTATCAACAAAAACCACTGTTAACTTATTCACGCGATTCTCCGCAAACGAAATAACAAATATTGAAAACAAGCGAAACCATTGACTTTTTCAACTCGTTTTATTATCTTAAACCAAAAATTAACCACAACTATAATTAACTATGCAAACGAAAGACAACTTCTGGACCAATATCTTCAAGGGAAAGAAGAAAAAAGATCAGGGGGTTGAGGACATACTAAAAGAAGTTCCTGCTTTTTCACACCTTGAACCAAAAGAAATTTCCCTACTTGCCTCAATCGTTCATAAACGCGAATACAAAAAAGGTGAATTCATATTTTACCAAGGAGATCCAGGGCTCGGAATGTATATCATACAAGAAGGCGAGGTTTTAATTCAATACACCGACCCAGATGGGAACAAAAAAGATTTAGCAATATTGAGCGATGGTGATTTCTTTGGAGAAATAGCGCTAATTGATGAATCACCAAGATCAGCGTCCGCAATTTGTAGAACCGACTCCCATATAATTGGCTTTTTTAGACCAGATCTGTTTGAAATAATTGAAAAACATCCGAAACTTGGAATAAAAATAGTCCTCAAACTTGCGGAAATAATCGCCGAACGACTTAGAAGAACAAATCAAGAGGTCGCACAATTAAAAGCTGAACTTGAATCATTAAAATTAATGCTGGAAAACAAAAATGCTCAAAAGTAATGACCGAAATCAAAAAAATTCTTGTCCCAATTGACTTCTCTGAACACTCACTCCAAGCGCTTGAATATGCTAAACTCTTTGCAGAAAAGTTTAACTCTGAACTTATACTATTAAATGTGATTGAACCGATCGCCTTCATCCCTGATTTGACCATGGGGCAAATTAACATCCCGTCAATTGAAAACGAAATTATGCAAAGGTCGGAAGAAAAAATAAATCAACTTGTCAACGATTTAAAAAATAAATATAATGTCCGAGGGACAGTAAGAATTGGAAAACCTTATGCTGAAATAATTGAATTTTCAAAAGAAGAAATGGTTGATCTTATCGTGATCGGCTCACATGGGCATACAAGCGTTGAACATCTTCTCTTCGGTAGCACCGCGGAAAAAGTTATCAAAAAATCCTCTTGTCCAGTTTTAGTAATAAGACCGCAACTTAAAAAATAAATCAAACTCCCTTCTCAAGCAGTGCATTCTCACCAGCTTTTATTATTTTCAAAAAAGAATCAACCTTCAAGCTTGCTCCGCCAACAAGAGCGCCATCAACATCCGGTTGAGAAAGAAGTGAATATGCGTTTTCAGGGGTAACGCTACCGCCGTATTGTATTGTTAAGTTTTGTGCGATATCTTTGTTAAATAAATCAGATACTAAATCCCTAATAAATTTTTGTGCTTCCTCTGCCTGTTCAGGTGTAGCATTTCTGCCCGTTCCAATTGCCCATACTGGTTCATATGCGATCACAACATCTTTAAGTTGTTCATATGTCAAACCATCAAGGACACCTTTAACTTGTTTTTCAAGCACTTTAAAAGTTTCCCCAGCTTCCCTCTCTTCAAGCGTTTCACCAACACAAACTATCGGTTTCAATCCAAATTCAATTGCTCTCTTTACTTTTTTGTTCACAATTTCATCCGTTTCGCCGAAGTATTTTCTTCGCTCTGAATGTCCCAAGATAACATATTCACACTTAACCGACTTTAACATTTTAGGAGAAATCTCACCTGTATATGCACCTTCAACTTCATAAAACATATTTTGCGCACCAAGTTTTATCCTCGTATCTTTCAAAAGATCAGATGAAATGAAAAGCGATGTGAAAGGTGGACAAACCACGACTTCAACATTTAAATTTTGACCGATGAGGTTATTTTTTAAAGGGAGCAAAAAATCAAAGGTTTCTTTGATATCTTTGTTCATCTTCCAGTTTCCAGCAATTATCATCTTTCTCATTTTCGGGTCCTATTTGTTTATATCTTTACGAGCATCCGCTCGTTGAACCACAATTTGGGCAAACATAGCAAGAGCCCGCCCTTTGCATTATTGTTCCACAACTTGGGCAAGGTGGTGCATCTGATTGGGATTCGAAAATTTGCTTCTCATATTTTTCAATCGCTTCGCTCTTAATTTTAGCTTTATCCATTTCAGTTGAATAAATTCCATTTAAAATATCTGCGTAGTAATCAACATTGCTTGGCTGTTCATCTGGTGTTAAAAACTTTTTACCAAGCCATCTAAAAATATAATCAATTATTGATTTAGCAATCGGTATATCAGGATTGTTTGTAAATCCACTTGGTTCAAACCTCATATGACTAAACTTATCAACTAATACTTTTAACGGGACTCCATATTGAAGTGCAAGCGAAATAGCCGTAGCAAATGCATCCATTAATCCACTTAAGGTTGAGCCTTCTTTGCTCATCGTTATGAAAATTTCACCGGGGGTTCCTTCCGGATACATACCAACAGTTATATATCCCTCATGTCCTGCAACGCTAAATTTATGTGTGATTGATTTTCGCTCGTCTGGAAGTCGTCGACGCACTGGTTTAAATTCACTCTTCTTTTCTTCTTCCAAAATTTTCTTGTCGTCAATGCTTGTTGAAAGCGGTTGCGTTCCTTTGCTACCATCACGATAAACAGCGATTGCTTTTATGCCCATCTTCCATGCGTCAATATATAACTGCATTATGTCGTCAACGGTTACATCATTTGGCATATTCACTGTCTTTGAAATCGCCCCAGATATAAAAGGTTGAACTGCTGCCATCATCTTAACATGCCCCATATAATGGATAAATCTTTGTCCCTTCGCTGGTTTAAACGCACAGTCAAAAACAGGAAGATGTTCAGGTTTTAAATGTGGAGATCCTTCAATTGTGTCATTCTTGTCAATGTAATCAACTATATCTTTTATCTGTTTATCTGTATAGCCAAGCTTCTTAAGTGCAAGTGGAACCGTGTTATTTACGATCTTTAAAAATCCACCACCAACAAGTTTTTTATACTTAACAAGTGCTATATCTGGCTCAATTCCCGTCGTGTCACAATCCATCATAAAACCAATTGTTCCGGTTGGAGCTATCACGGTCACTTGTGAATTTCTATAACCGTACTTTTGTCCAAGTTCATAAGCCTCTTTCCAAACTTTTTTTGCTTCGTAATATAAACTCTCAGGTATCAAACTTTTATCAATTTTATCAACATATGACATATGTTTTCTTATCACGCTAAGCATAGGTTCTCTGTTAATTTTAAATCCTTTAAATGCGCCCATTTCCTTTGCGATCAAAGCTGATTGTCTGTATGCTTCGCCAGTCATAATTGCTGTTATAACTGCAGCATAAGATCTGACCTGATCGCTATCATACGGAAGCCCCAAGGACATAAGCAAAGCCCCAAGATTTTGCATATCCTAAACCAAGAGGTCTATAATCGTGGCTGTTTTTCTCTATCGCTTTAGTTACGATAGCTTGCGTTATCAACTATGATTTCTTGTGCTGTTATCATAATATCAACTGCTTGACGAAAAGCCTCAACATTAAAAGTTCCATCTTCATTTCTAAATTTCATCAAATTTAACGACGCGAGATTACATGCTGTGTCATCAAGAAACATAAACTCCGAACAAGGATTGCTTGCATTTATTCTGCCCGAATTTGGGCATGTATGCCAATTGTTGATAGTTGTATCATACTGCATTCCCGGATCTCCACAAATCCACGCTGCTTCAGCTATCATACGCATTATATCTCTTGCCCTGTATGTATCGCATATCTCACCAGTTGTGACATATCTTGTGTGCCATTCTTTATCTTCCAAAACTGCTTTCATAAATTCATCTGTAACTCTGACGGAGTGATTTGCGTTCTGGAACTGCACCGAATCATAAGCTCCTCCGGGAACATTAAATCCAGGATCATATCCCGCTTTTATTAAAATATGCGCTTTCTTCTCTTCTTCTGCCTTCGTTTTTATAAAATCAATTATATCTGGATGATCAACATTAAGTATAACCATTTTAGCAGCTCTTCTCGTTTTTCCACCGCTTTTTATGACGCCTGCGAAAGCGTCAAATCCGCGCATAAATGAAACAGGACCACTCGCAATTCCACCCCCAGAAAGTTTCTCCTTTGAGGAGCGAAGAGTTGAAAAATTTGTCCCAGTTCCAGAGCCATACTTGAAAAGCATTCCTTCCGTCTTCACAAGTTCAAGTATTGATTCCATCGTATCTTTAACTGAATTTATAAAACATGCTGAAGCTTGGGGTTTTTCTTCAATCCCAACATTAAACCAAACAGGAGAATTAAAAGAAGCATACTGGTTAACAAGCAAATAAACAAGCTCGTTATAAAAAATATCCGCGTCCTCATCGCTTGCGAAATATCCGTCTTTTATTCCCCAATTAGTTATCGTTTTTGCAACTCTATCAATCAACTGCTTAACACTATATTCTCTTTCCGGAGTGCCGATTTGACCGTGAAAATACTTTGAGACAACTATGTTAGTTGCAAGCATCGACCATTGGGCTGGCACTTCAACGCCCCTTTGCTCAAAAATAACTTCTCCCCTTTCGTTGGTTATCACCGCATCTCTTCTATCCCATTCAATCTCATCAAATGGATGAACATTCGGCTTTGTAAAAAATCTATTAAACTTTAAACCTCTTGTTGATACCTTTGAAGAAGACAAAACTTCTTCCCCAAGGGTGTTTGTTTCAACACCCACTGTTTTTTTCTTAACTTCTTGCATAAATAACCTCCCACAATTGTTTTTTAAATTTATATGTAAAACTCTCTCGAGGGGCTTTCGCCAGCACAAAACATTAATTAAACTGTTGTTGGCTTCAATATAATAATCAAAAATGGAATTGTCAAGTCAAAAAACTTAAAAACATTTTTAACATTTTTAAATAAATCACACCCCCATTAAGCTGTTAACAGCGATTACTTAAAATTTAAAAAATGCCCGCGCTAAACAGCGCGGACAGATAAAACTTTCATGTTAACAACTAATCTCTCAACTCGCTTAACGATTTCCGTATTATCTCAATACCTTCATCAATTTCTTCTTTCGTTATCGTAAGTGGTGGTCTAAATCTTATTGATCTTTCACCGCAACCGATCATAATTGCGCCATTTTCATAAACTTTCTTCAAGAACTTCTTTCTAAACTCAGCATCTGGAAGATCAAACGCACACATCAAACCACGACCACGAGCGTTTGAGATTATCTCCGGAAACTCCCCTTGCAACTCAACTAATCTATTTAATAGATGTTCCCCGACGACCTTTGCGTTCTCAAGAAGGTTTTCTTCGTGTATAACCTCAAGTATCCTCGCAAATCTAACCATATCAGTTAAGTTCCCACCAAATGTTGAATTTATCCTGCTTGAAACATGGAAGACATTGTCCTTCACCTCATCAACTCTCTCGCCAACTAGAATTCCACAAACTTGTGTTTTCTTTCCAAACGAAATTATATCAGGTTTAACGAAATGTTCATGTGCCCACATCTTTCCGGTTAAGCCAACGCCAGTTTGAACTTCATCCATGATGTACATAATTTCATTTTCATCGCATATCTCACGCAAGGCAACTAAAAATTCCTTTCTGAAATGATTATCTCCACCCTCCGCTTGGATCGGCTCAATTATAAGTGCAGCTATATTGTGTCCATATTCTTTTATGGCTTCCTTTATCTGGTTCAATGCAATCTTTTCTTCTTCCTCAACTTTCTTGAGATTTTCTTCGTTCAATGGAAACTTTATCGCTGGATTATGAATGCGAGGCCATTTAAACTTGGGGAAATATTTGTGCTTTATTGGATCAGTGTTTGTAAGCGAAAGAGTATATCCAAGTCGCCCGTGAAATGCATGCCTAAAGTGAATTACGACCATCTTTGATTCATCTTCTACAGATTTGTAAAACCCGCGCTCAAGATTTTTCTGCATCTTCCAGTCAAACGCAACCTTTAATGCATTCTCAACCGCTGGAGCTCCACCCTCTATGAAAAAAGCATATTTAAAATAATCTGGCACTGCGAGATTGAAAAATGTTTCAACAAATTCAGCATACTCAGCCGGATAAATATCTGAAAGCGTTGGCTTATTGATCGCAACAAGCGTAAGTTTCTCAAGAAAGTCTTTTTCAAGTAGCTTGGGATGATTCATTCCAAGGGCTGAAGACGCAAAAAATGAAAATAAATCAAGATATTTCCTTCCCGTTTTAGCGTCAACAAGATATCTACCCTGACTGTTTTTAAGATCCAAAACCATTTCAAATCCATCAGCAAGAATGTGCTTTGAAAGTGCGGTGTGAACCTCAGTTGGATGAATTTTCATTTTCATCTATCATTTCCTTTTTGTTATTAACTCGACTTAAATTTAAAAACTCACCCCGTAAAATCAAAAACAATTCCAGCGAATATACGCCTATAAAAAAATTAATTATCTGGCCATCGCATCTTGCAATTTCTACAACCTGTTTGGATAAAGATTTGATCTATATCACTTTAAAAATCTTCAAGTTTTTGCTAAATTTACAAAAAACAAAAACAACAGAATGAAAAACGAAATGAACGAGCCAAGATATTTATCCGAATACCTTGAAGACATCGCGACAGAGGAAGAGACAAAGCCGAAAACAAAGACAAATGGTAAAATAGATTGGAAATACATCCTGATTCTACTTTTACCCTTTGGGACTCTTATACTGATTGGATTAATACTTTTCAAAAAATTCAACAGAAAAAACAAAGAAAAATCAGTATCTAAAAGTAAAAACGGCACCGTTTGAATCTCTAAATCCTGAACTTCGCATAAAATCTAAAAAATCTATAGTTATAAACGCTTGAGCCATATTTCTCATATTGACCGTAAAGCTCAAATCTAAACAGCTCAAGCTTACCATAAACTCTATAGTTCAAAGAAGTTGGATATCCGGGATTTTTTGCAACTGCTCCAGCAACTCCAACCACAAACCTTTTAAATAAACTTTGCTCAATATTAACTTCCCCCCAATATGTTGAAAGCTCATTCGGAGTCCAATATGGAATTGAATTGGCATAAATAGAATCAAAATCCTCAAAAGCATAAAACCCAACAATAAACAGTTTAGGATTTTCTCTTGAGATGAACAAGTTAAGATAACTTCCAAATGTCCTTTTTATGTTTCCGTCGGAATAAATTCCATAGTCAAAGAGAAAGCTTAAACCAAGCATGTTAAAGATCTGATTATAAACCGTCACTGTGAAGTTGTCAATTCTGATTTTCCCTTCTATTGCTTTAACGCCCTCCCGGTTTTCAATCCTTCTGTATACAAATTGCGGATAAATTCTATCAAACGCGTTCAATCCGAGCGCAAATCTCCAAACTGGGAAATTTTGTGTGCCATACTTAAATCCACCGCCACCGACTTCAAAATAATTTCCACGAGAAAAGTTATATCTCAAATTAAAACCTCCCCCAAATCCATTGCTTCGCTCATTAATTCTACCGTCAATAATATCAACTCGCTCTAAATTGAAATTCACATCCCAAAATCTGTTGATAAAAATCCTTGCTTCGAATGGATAAGTTATCCTCGTAAGTTTATTTGTATCATTAAACCACCTTACTTCACCAACGGTGTAACTTGAATAATGAGTTTTTATTTCATTAAGTATTTTCTCCGCAGTTTGGTTTCTCGGTTCAATTTGGATTAACTTTATTGCATAATTCTTTGCTTCGTCCCATTCTCCAGAGTAATAATGCAATTGCATCGCAAGTTCCAAGGCATCTCTATGGTCAGGATTTTTTCTAAGAAATCTTTTGAGTTCTCTTTTTGCTTCCTTGGTTTTATTATTCCAAATGAGAAGCTGACACAAAAGCCAATGGTAGCTTAAGCTATCAGGAAACATGATCGTAAGTTTTTGGTAAAGTGGTATCGCCTTTAATTGTTGATTGTTCCAAACATATTGCTGTGCAAGGTGAGCGATTGTTTCATAATCCCATGGGTTATGTTCAATAATTTTTTCATAGAGTGGAATTGCATCGCTTGATCTATTGTTCCAGATATAAAGGTTTGCAAGCGTTCTATAAAAATTAACACTATCTGGATACAACTTGATGAGATTTTCATAAATTTTAATTGCGTCGTTTTGTCTTCCGCTCCACAAATACCATTGTCCAAGGCTTGTAAGTATATCGTAGTCAGTAAATCCATTTTTTAGGAGGGTTTCATAAACATCGCTGGCACCTTGTAGATTTCCCGTCCAGAGATAAAGTTCAGCGAGGCGTTTTGCAATTTTCAAATCGTTTGGCTCGCTTTTGAAAAGGGAATTGTAAATTTCTATTGCTTTATTGAGATCTCCATTTGCAATGTGAAATTCAGCTTGACTAATCCTTTGTGCTTTGTTATTTTGTGAAAAAGCGAAAATATGTGTCATCACAAGCAGAATTAAAAGTAGTCTTTTCACTTTTCAAAGTGTTAAGTTTTTAATTTGTTTTAAAACATATTCTCTTATCTTTGAAGGTTCTGGCGAGCGTTTTAGAATTTTTCCGTTTTCAATTACTTTTTCAAGAAGCGGTTTAAATCCTTTTCTATCGAACTTCTCATTTGCTGGCAGGACGATTCTCTCACCAGTTTTTTCGTTCACGTAAACCTGCTTTTCCCCAGACAATTTTCCGCGCTTTGCTATTGGCTTTCCATCAATTTCAACTATGTCCATCGCAAAGTCAAGCACCGGAGCACTACTTATCGTGGTGCCGACTCCATATGCATCAGCAACTTCATTTAATTGTTTTATAACTTCCTCATCAATTCCACCACTTACGAAAATTTTAACATTTTTAAAACCGCGGATATCAAGCTCCCATCTAACTTCCTTCAATATAGCAAGAAAATTTCCACGCCTTGAGGTTGGAGTGTCAAGACGAACTCCATAAAGTTTTCCTCCCAAAGCTTCTGCAATACGTATCGCCTCAAATTTTTCATCTGTAAATGTATCAATCAACGCAATCCTTGGAATTTTTGGATCAATTATCTCATCAAACGCCTTAACAGCTTCAAGAGTATCTCCGAACAAGAGTATCATCGCATGGGGCATAGTTCCACTTGCTGGAATCCCAAGCAATTTTGCTCCAATTGGGGTCGCAACACCATCACAACCTCCGATATACGAACTTCTATCTATCATCGGAGTTATAGCTGGATGCATTCGCCTTGCTCCAAAATGAACGACAATTTTATCGCCCGCCGCAAGCTTACATCTTGCCGATTTAGTTGCAATTCCCGATGCTTGACAAATTAACCCAAGTATCGCTGTTTCATAAACAGCAAAATCAAGATACATTCCTTCAATTGTCATCACTGGTTCATTTGTTCTGAAAATTGTCCCTTCTGGCATCGCTTTAACGGTAACGGGCAAACCTTCAAGAAGCGTCAAAACTTCATCAAGCCCCACGAAAACTCCCCATTGATAATTTGAAGGAAATTTTTTAACGACAAATTCAACCTTGACATGCTTGTTTATTCCCTTCGCTTTAAGGACATTTATCGCCCTTTCAAAATATACATCTGTCACCTTGCCAGCTTTTATATCTTCAGGACTTACAATATTGAACATCGCTAACCTCTGTTTGTTTTGCTCTCGTAAGATTGAAATACAAATTTTCGATCTCGCTTATATATTTTTCAAAGCTAAATTTCTCCACTGCGGTCTCTCTTGCCTTTTTTCCAAGCTGTTTGGCAAACTCTTGGTTGTTTATCAAAAATTTTACTTTTTCAGCCAAATCTTGATAATTCTCTCTTTCGAAAAACAATCCATTCTCACCATCTGAAATTATATCCAAAAATCCCGCGCTTTTTGTTGCAACAACCGGTAATTCCGTCGCCATTGCTTCAACAAGTGAAAGCCCGAAAGCTTCTGCATGCGACGGCGCAACGAAAATATCCACACCGCATAAAATGTCATTAACATCCCTTCTAAATCCAGCCCATATCGTTTTGTCTTCAATGTTCAATTCTTTCTCAAGCTCTTGCAACCTCTTCGCATAATTAAGTTCACCAACCGTTGGTTCGCCAACAATTAACAATCTAACATTTTCAAATTCATCGCTTAAAATCTTAAATGCCTTGAATAAATCTTCATGCCCTTTCCCAGGGCTGAAACGACTAACGACACCAATTACGATTTCATCTTTAAAATTAAATTCTCTTCTTATTTTTTCGCGTGCGCTTTCTCTAAAGCTAAACTTATCAACATCAATTCCAAGATGAATTATTTTAACTTTCTCCTTCCCAACAGGTAGATTTTTTAAAAATCCGTTTGCAACATCTCTTGAAGGTGCTATCACGAATTTGATTCTTTTATAAATAAATTGGTGAAACAAATCTTTCTTATTACTTCCAATGCCAATTTGCGGCTCAAAGATGGCATTGATATTTCTTTTAAGCCAGAAACCCACAAGCGAGACGAGTTTAACATCGCTTGAGCGAAATATGTGAACGACATCAAAGTTTCTTCGCTTCAGGACATCGTATAATTTCTTAAAGTTCCCCCAAAATCCGCTACCTAATTCAATGATATTTATTTGTTTCCCGTTTTCATCTTGGGATCTCTTTATCTCTTGATATAATCTACCCTCATAATTACAAGCGATGTTTACATCGTGCCCTTTTTCAGCCATTTTTTTTGCAAGCTTTAAGATGTTCATCTCAAGCCCGCCCCAGCTAACGGTTGATATGACATAAAGAAGTCCAAGGCTCATTTCATCGCGCTGAAAATTTTATTTGCGGAGTAAACAATTCCAATTACAAACCAAAAAATTGTCATAATTTCAGCGTCCCCAAAGTTCCATTCAAACATTCCACTTATATGAAAAGCAACGAAGATCCCAAGTCCAGATAAAAGAAAATCTCTTATCACAGGATAAGCCGAGAGGTCTTTATAAAAGATAAACATATCAATCAACATTCTGATAAAAAGCCCGATTATAAAAGCAAAGCCGACAACGCCGAACAAAACAAGCCACATGACAAAATTATTGTGAAGATGTCCATGTCTTTCGCTTGGTGGATGATTCGGTCTAAATTTAATGTAAACTTTATAAAGATCAATATCCCCATAACCGAGCAAAGGTTTTTGCAAAAACATCTTTAATCCAGTTTTCCACATCATATACCTTGCAACAGTCGTCTCCGAACCTAAAACTTCAGAAACATGAGCATATCTATATTTAAGTGGGAAAAAGAAATAAAAAACAACGGCAAGGAAAACCCAACCAGGGAAAAAGTATCTATATCTCAAAATAACAATCAAAAGTAGCCCAGCGATAAACCCAAGCCAAGCGCTTCTTACAAATGTAAGAAGAAATGTAAGATATGTTGGAGCCATGACGAGAAGTATAATCGCTCTTCTTCTAAAGCTTATTTTCTCTGTCAAGATAGAGCGGAAATAAAAGAAGCAAAGTTATCATTTTCAACTCGCCCACTGTCATAAATGCCTGGAAAAAACCGACCCATAAGATATCAAGCCGAAAATAATAAACCACAAGCTCAACAATTGAAATGATTGCTGATACAACACCAATTGCAAAGATCGTATTGTAAATTCGCTCAACATCTTTGAGCGTGAAAATAGCCATATAAAAAACTGCTATTAAAAGCACACGCCTGGATTGGTAAAATGCTTCAGCTTTATAATCAGAAAAGAGAGCGCTTAAAATTTCAACCAAAACAAAAGCAAGAAAGAATATATCAAGATTTGTCTTGAGCCCTTTGATATCGTCACGCTTAAAAATTATCCTCAAAACGAAAAGCAATCCAGCAATTGCAAATGAAATTGAAGATACCCCGATTGAAAAGAAAACACTTATAACTTGAAGCGTGAGAAAAATGTAAATCAAAGTCTCATAATTTTTCGACAAAACAAATCTTTTTAGATTCAATTTCGCTCCATCTTTATTTTAATTATTACTCAAACAGACAAAAACCAAGGCGGAGATTTTAAAGATTAAACTGCATTTCATAGAGTTTTTTGTAAAGCCCGTCTTGTTTTATGAGTTCTTCGTGTCTTCCTTGCTGAACGATTCTTCCATTTTCAAGAACGATTATTCTATCGGCATTTCTTATTGTTGAAAGTCGGTGGGCTATTACGAAAACCGTTCGGTTCTTCATCAATCTTTCAATTGCCTCCTGGACAAGGATTTCAGATTCTGCATCAAGATTGCTTGTTGCTTCATCAAGTATCAAAATTGGTGGATTCTTAAGCAAAGCTCTTGCTATTGAAATTCTCTGTCTTTGACCACCTGAAAGCTTCGTCCCACGCTCACCTATCACTGTGTTATATCCCTCTGGAAGTTGCATTATGAAATCATGCGCATTTGCTGCAATTGCCGCTTCAATTATTTTCTCCATTGGATAGTTTTCAAGTCCATATGCGATATTGTTTTTCACAGTATCATTGAATAAAATCGTTTCCTGCGTAACTATTCCGATTTTGTCGCGCAATGATTTTATCTTTAACAATCTCAAATCAATTCCATCAATTAAAATTCTTCCTTTCGTCGGATCATAAAACCTTGGGACTAAATCAACGAGTGTAGATTTTCCGGCGCCACTCGGTCCGACAATTGCGATTATTTCACCTTTATTAACGATGAGATTTATGTTTTTAAGCACAAAATCCCCATTTTTTCCTCCATTATAGGAAAACCACACCTCATCAAAAACAATCTTATCTTTGAACTCTTTAAGTTCAATCGCATTTTCAATCTCTTTTATTTCCGGCTCAATATCAAGTATCTCAAAAACGCGCCTTGCTGCAGCCGTTGATTCTTGGATTCTGCTATTTACAGTTGTAAGCTCCTTAACAGGTCGCATAATTTGAAAAATTGCTATTAAAAATGTCAAAAACTCACTTGCTCTCATTGTCCCGAGCTCAAGCACTTGCATGCCACCATACCAAATTATAACTACTCCTGCTATAACACTTAAAAATTCAGTTATCGGCGGTGCGAGGTTTCTGATCCTTGCAATTTTAAGCAATGATTTGAAATATCTCCAGGTTTCCTTTTGAAATTTTTTGCTCTCAAACTCTTCCATTCCGAACGCTTTCACGACCTTAACGCCGGTTATCGTCTCTTGAAGCACAGAGGTTATATCAGCCATTCTCTCTTGCGTAGTCCAACTTTCCTTATGTATTCTCAAGCCGAGATTACTTATAAAATAAAGAGCAAACGGAAAAACAAGGAGTGATATTAAAGTCAGTTGCCAACTTAACGAGATTGATATTCCGAGAAAGACGATGATCAAAAGAGGTTCTCTTATTAGATTCAAAAATGTTGCAGAGATCCCGTGATTTATAACTGCCACATCGTTTGTTATCCTTGAGATCAAGTTACCGGTTCTTTCAGCAGTAAAATAGTTAAGTGAAAGTGTGTGAAGATGTTCGTAAACTTGATTTCTTATGTCCTTAACAAGTCCTTGCTCAACATAAGCCATGAAATATGCTTGAAGATATCCAAACACATTTTTAAGAAGAAATGCAATTACTATGACCAAGCAAATTTTCAACAACGCCTCAGAATGAGTCCCAGAAAAAACATATCTAAATAAAAATCCGAAAAATTCCTTTTTCATCTCGCTGAAGAATCCCGTTTCAGAAGAAGCCCCTATTTTCCCGAGCGCAGACATGTAGTCTTGGGAAAAAAGCGTCTCAAGAAGTGGAATGGCAAGATAAATTGATACACCGCTGAAAATTGAAAATAATATCGTGAAAAAAATCGAAAGAAGAAGATGTTTCCAATAAGGTCGCACATAACCCAACACTCTTAAAAACACCCTCAAACTACCTATTGAATCTGTCTTTTGCCTTTGACTTGACATTTCGTGCTTCCCAAATTTTCATATATGTTTGTAGCTTGGTCATTGCGTGGTTTAAAGAAACCATCAATCCATAAATTCCATCTAAGAAACCACGTTTTAGAATAAAATGTCCCAAAAACGCAAAGAAAGGGATGAAAATTATGTGATACCACCTTACCTTTTTGCCCAACTTTTCCTCAGCACTTAAACTTGAATAGCGATTTATCTTATCAAATGTTTCAAACAAATCAATATGAGTCAGATGTATTAAACTTCCTTTCAAATATCCTGTTTTTCCATTGACGACAAATTTCTCGTGAACCCTTCGCAAAGCGACACTCCCTTTTCCCCTTCTGAAAAGGCGGAGTTGATAATCGGGATACCAACCGCATGATTTTATCCATTTGTCAAGAAAAAAATTTTTCCTCGGAATGTAAAATCCATCGTATTCAGTTTCATTTTCAAGTGTCTTTTCAATTTCTGCTCTCAGCTCTTGCGTAACCCTTTCATCTGCGTCTAAACTTAAGATCCAATCACCAGTTGCTTTTTCAATCGCAAATTGTTTTTGGATCGCGTATCCTTCCCATTTTTTCACAAAGATTTTATCAGTGTATTTTCTGGCTATTTCAACTGTTTTATCTTTGCTTTCCGAATCAACGATAATTATCTCATCCGCCCATTTAACACTTTCAAGACAATCTGCAATGTTTTTCTCTTCATTTCCAGTGATTATCACAACGGACAATGTTTTCCTACTTTTTTCCATATCTATGCGCTGAAACCCAAAATTTTTGGAATTCCTAAAACACCATCAGGATAATCGTCATTTGTCAATTGTCTCATCTTCCTTTCAAAAAGATCGTAAAGATAAATTTCGGATTCGTTTTCAAAACCTTTATCAAAAATTATCTGCGTATCGTTTATGAATCTGAAATTAAAAAGTCCATTGCCAGAGTTTATTCGATTTAGAATTTTCTTTTCAACATCAAAGAAATAAATTTCACCCGTTTTCACATTTTTCCCCTCAACCGCTTCAGGTGTGATGTTCACAATTCTAAAAACTAAATATGTCCCATCAGAATTCCAATCAAGTTGTTCAATCTTCCAACTTGTCTCAAAAATTTTAAATTCATCAAGATCACTGATCAAGTAAATCTTTTTGACGCCAAGCGTAATGTCCTCCCTTATTTCAACTCTTCTTTTACCATTTGGTGCGATCATTTTTAAATCAGGCGTTTCCTCAGGAAATTCCCCCTTTCTCCAGTCATACTCTTTCTCTTTCGTATAAAGTAATTCTCCGTCTGAACTAAATCCGTAAATTTCAAGTTTGAAATTTTCATCAGTTTGGTAGCCACCACTTATTCTGTAAACTTCAACTGTGTCAGCATTTAACCATCGTATTTTGACGCTCCACGAATCTTCAAATTTTTTCAAAAGAGCTACTTCGCCAGTTGCAACATCAAAAAGATAAATTTGAGGATTTTTTATTGTTAAAAATCCAGCCCCAATTGTTCCCTCAAAATCAGCTGTTTTAAAAAGTGCTACATCGCCAGTGGGTGAGAACTTTATCTCAAAGACGCTTGAAAATGTATCGGGAAGAATTTTTTCAATTTTATAGTCGTTCAAATTGATTCCATAAATTGTCGGTATTGAATCTCTTTGAGAGATGAAGTAAACATAAGAAACCTCCGCTAAACCTTGAGTCACTGGGACTTTTTTAATCTTTTGCTTACATCCAAATGCAAATGTCAAAAGAACACACAATGCAAGAATTTTAATCTTCACAGGCGATGCTCACAAGTTTATTTTTCACAACGACAATTTTTGATATCTTCTTTCCACTTAAATACTTTTGGACTCCAGCATCGTTCAAGATGATATTTTTAAGCGTTTCATCGTCAAGATCAATTGGCACTCTTATTCTTGCCCTCACTTTTCCATTAACCTGCGCAACAACTATAACTTCTTCCTCCTTCAAAGCATTTTCATCAGGTTCAACCCATTTGTTTCCAACGAACAAACTTTCTTTCTCACCCGATATTTCCCAAAGCTCTTCCGCAAAATGTGGAGCAAGTGGGGCAAGCATTATGATAAATCTTTTCACACAGTGGACGAAAACCTCTTTCGTTAAATCATCATAGAGATTTGCTTCAAACTCTGAAAGCAAATTAAAAAGCTCCATAAGTGAAGAGATAGCAGTATTAAAATTAAATGTGTCAATATCGTTTGTTACCTTCCTTATCGTTTTGTGCGTTTTCCTGTAAATTGCTTTAGCATAATCGCCAAGCGTGTCAATTTCGTATCTATCCTTTGGTTTTACATTTCTCAACAACTCTTTGTTTTCAAGGACGAAGTTATAAACTCTGTTAACAAATCTCCACATTCCATTTATACCTTCATCGCTCCAATCGCCCCCTTCATCATATCTTCCCATGAACATAAGATACAACCTAAAAACATCAGAGCCATATTTACTTACAAAGTCATCTGGATTTACGACATTGCCCTTGCTCTTCGACATCTTTGCACCTTTGTTCGTGATCGTCCCTTGATGATATAAACTTAAGAATGGCTCATCAAACTCAAGATAACCAGCATCTCTTAAAGCTTTAGTTATAAATCTTGCATAAAGCAAGTGCATCGTCGCATGCTCAGCACCACCAACATATTTATCAACAGGACACCAAATTTTGACAAGTTCTTTATCAAATGGTGCTATGTCAAGATGTGGCGTTAGATAACGAAGATAGTACCAAGATGAATCAACAAATGTATCCATCGTATCTGGATCTCTTCTTGCAGGACCCCCACAAGTTGGACAAGTTGTATTCATGAATTCTTCACATCTTGCTAATGGAGATTCACCTGTCGGCTTGAAATCCACATTATAAGGCAATAAAACCGGAAGTTGATCTTCGGGAACTGGAACTTCACCACATTTTTCACAATAAACAATCGGGATTGGAGCACCCCAATATCTTTGTCTTGAAATTAACCAATCACGCAAACGATATTTCACAGATTTCCTCGCTATCCCTTCCTTGCTCAAATCCTCAACGATCTTTTCCCACGCCTCTTCGGATCTCATACCGTCATATTTTCCTGAATTTATCATGATCCCAGGTTCGACATAAGCACTCTCAAGTTCATCTTCCGGATTTGTCCCAGGCTGAAGGATAACTTTTCTAATCGGAAGATTAAACTTTTTCGCAAATTCAAAATCTCTTTCATCATGTGCGGGAACACCCATGACCGCGCCTGTCCCATAGTGAATCAAGACATAATCAGCGATCCAAATCGGGATCTTCTCTTTCGTCGCGGGATTGATAGCATAAGAACCAGTGAAAACGCCGGTCTTCTCCTTTTCAGTTGATGTCCTTTCTATTTCGGTTTCGTGAGCAACAAAGTCAAGATATGCCTGAACTTGTTCTTTATACTCAGGTTTTACAATTTTTTCAACGAGTGGATGTTCCGGGGCAAGAACCACATAAGTTGCACCGAAAATTGTATCAGGTCGCGTCGTGAAAACTGTAAACTTATCTCCAGTATCAGCAACGATGAAATCAATTTCCGCTCCTATACTCTTCCCGATCCAATTTCTTTGCATGATTTTCGTCTTCTCTGGCCAATCAAGCTTATCAAGATCATTTAAAAGTTCTTCTGCATATTGTGTGATCTTGAAAAACCATTGCGTTAAAAATTTTCTCACGACCGGCGTCCCACACCTTTCACAAGCACCATCAATTACCTGTTCATTTGCGAGCACGGTATTACAACTTGGACACCAGTTAACAGGACCTGGAGCTTTATAAGCAAGCCCCATTTTATAAAGTTGAAGGAAAACCCACTGCGTCCATTTGTAATATTCAGGCTTGGAGGTATCTATTTCATGATCCCAATCGTACATTGCACCGATTTGTTTCAGCTGCTGACGAATAACATTTATATTTTGTTGAGTGCTATCATGAGGATGAATTCCAGTTTTAATTGCATAATTTTCGGCTGGCAAACCAAATGCATCATATCCCATTGGTTCAAAAACATCGTATCCTTGCATTTTTTTCAACCTCGCCCATGTATCCGTTGGTCCATAATTATACCAATGTCCGATATGTAATTTATCCGCCGATGGATAAAGAAACATAACGAGGCAATAAAGCTTACGCTTGGGATTTCTTAAATCAACTTTGTATACTTTTTTCTCTTCCCAATACCTTCGCCATTTTTCCTCAACTTCTTGAAAAGGATAACGAACTTGCATTTTTTGCTCTTCACCTCAAAATTTATTTTTAACTTTTATGGTCAAACGAAAAGAAATTTTTCCAACATTTTGATCTTAACATATTCAAAGCAGAGAAAGTTGAATTGAGTCCTGCTTTTGCGGCGGCTTCCCAAGTTTTCCCTTTTGTCTGAAATAAATCATTGCTGTTTCAATACTACCGAGCCGTAATCTTTTCTTTAATTCTTCTGGAGTCGCGCCATTTTCAACCATTATCATAGCCGCTGTATGTTTAAGGGAATAAGGAGTTAATTTCCTATTTCTACCCTTTTTAACGCCCGATTTCTTTAAATACTCGCTTATGATTATCCTGATTCCCTTGTTTGTTAACCTTTCACCCATGCTCTTTGGACCTAAGCTTACAAACATTGGCTGATCTGGCTCCACAGGCTGACGCTTTCCACGAATAGTGAAATAATCATGAAGTGCCTTCACAACATCATCAGGAACTGGCACAGCTTCATCTTTTACATACTTCCCTTTGCCCTGAACATAGATTATGTATTGGTCATTAACAACTTTTAAATCTCCAACATCAGCATTAGAAAGCTCAAGCTCGCTCATTGCACATCCAAGCATCATTTTAATCATCGCATAATCCCTATAGCCTGCTTCATCTTTTTTTTCAACACTTGAAAGAAGTTGGTCTATTTCTTCCCAAGTCAAGAATTCCCTGCTATGAGACGTGGGTCTTCTATTACCACGAATTCTCTTCGCCGGATTTTTCTCTATAACTCCAATTACCTTTAGATATTCACAAAAGCGACGAAGCGCCGTTAGATATGTTGATACAGAAACTGGGGAAAGCTTTTTTATATGTGTCAAATAATCTCTATACCTTTGGACATCCTCAACAAGAAAATGAAACTTTTTATCAACCGCAAACCATCTCAAAAACTCCCGCAAAGCTCTCGTATAAGTTCCTTTTGTATCCTCGCGTTTACTTGAAAGCTCATTTGAAAAATTCTCAAAATGTTGCATCAATTCTTCAAATGTTATCACCACTGGCTTAAATTCGTCCCTTATCATCTTCGCACAAAAATGAATTACTTTTTTAAAAATTTACAAATTGAGCCAAAGATTTGCAAGTTGGAAAACTTCATTTTAAATTTTCAGAGCAAAATTCCCAAAGATTTGCGTTCAACAAAAAATCATTGAAAATGAATGAAAAATTTACGCAAAAATTAAAATTCGTTTTAGTGATTCTGGTTGTTTTCTTCGCAATTGAGTTAACGGCTGGATTTCTCACAAACAGCCTCGCTCTTATCTCCGACGCAGGTCATATGTTCACCGATATTTTTGCGATAGTGGTAAGTTTGCTTGGTTTTAAAATTGCTGCAAGTAAAAGCACAAAAAACAAAACCTATGGGTTTTACAGAGCAGAGATAATCGCCGCTTTTATCAATGGAATATTGCTTATTCTGATTTCCGGTTATATTTTGATTGAAGCGTTTGAACGATTGAAAAACCCACCTGTTGTGAAAGGGTTAGAAATGCTCCTTGTTGCAACGGCAGGGTTAATTTCCAACATCGTTGCCAGCGTCGTACTTTTTTCAGAGCGAAAGAAAAATATAAATATGCGTGCCGCTTATCTTCATGTCTTAAGCGATGCCCTCGGCTCAATTGGCGCAATAAGCGCAGGAATCGTAATTGTTCTAACCAAATGGTTCTATGCTGATATATTAGCAAGTTTTTTGATAAGCACTATAATTGCTTACAACTCAATACGACTTCTTAAAGATTCAATTAACATACTGATGGAGGGAGTCCCATCGGATGTTGATATTGATAAAATCGCAAACGAACTTTTGAAAATACCTGAAGTCATAGCGGTGCACGATCTTCACATATGGACGCTTGCAAGCGGGAAAAATATATTAACTGCTCATGTCAGAGTGAAAGGTGAGATAGATAGAAAAAAGTTAAATACGCTGTTAAATGAAATTGAAAACACCATCAAGGAAAATTCAAACATAGAACACACGACAATTCAAATAGAATCAGCTACATTTGATGCTGAGTTTATAGTTCCAAAAGTAAAAGAGAAAACGACCAATAAACTCAATCAAAACTAAACCTAACTAAACCACCGCCAAACCAATTCCTCGGAAGCCCCGGTTCAATATATGCGTAAGGAATTTTCCTCTCCGGATTTACGAAAATTGAAGCGATATATTTTCTATTTGCTAAATTATTTATCCCAGCCCCAAGAGATATCTCAAATTTCCCAATTTTTAGCTCAAATCCAGCAAATGAATTTATAATAACATGATCTCCAACTTTAATTTCATTTGGGTCATCTGCGAAGTATTTACCAACATACACGATCTCCGTAGTCAAATTGAACGGTTTAAATTCAAGGTTCAAATTTAAATTTCCCCACAAATTAGGTATTCCAGGAACAAACTTACCTGAGTGATTTCCAAGATCATTTTCATATTTAACATATTTTGCGTCAATGTATGTTATAGCAAAATCTACATTGACCCATTTTTTAAAACCAACTTTTCCACCGAATTCAAAGCCATTTCTCCTTGACTCACCCGCTGAGAAAAACCAACTGCCATTAGCGTAAGGCACTATTTCATTGTGAACGACAATTCTAAAAATCGAGAATGAATATAAAATTCCAGAGATAAAGAAATCACCAAACCCAAAAGCACCCTTTAAACCTGTTTCAATTGTTTGTGAACTCATTGGTTTTAAAAATGGATTTAACGAAACATTCACAAGTTCAGGTGGTGGATCAACCTCGTTGAACGCAGGACTTTCAACACCTCCACTTAAAGTTAAATAAGCAGAATTGCTTTCGTTTACCTTAAACAAAAGGGAAACTGACGGTGTAAAACGCTCAAACAGAAGGACATCTCTACGGGTTGTTCTCTTTACTCCAGCTGGGTAAATTTCACTAATATATTTTTGAAAATCATAACGTCCTCCGAAGCTCAACGAAATTTCATTTAATGGTTTAAATTCAACTCTTGCAAAAAAGCCCCCTGAGCGAGCGCCTTCTCTTTTGTTAGTTCTAAGTGAATCTCCTCTTTCACCATTTTTCAAATTATAAAACAAAATCGTCCCATCCTGATATGAGTCGTCATAACCGATAAAAATCTTCGGCTTAAAAAGCATAGCTTCGTTTGAATAAGCATAAGTTAAACCTGTGCCAAAAAAGTAACGATTGAAATCACGAAATGTATTTCTCTCGGAGCGCTGTAAAACTTTGGGCAGAAAATACAACCTAAAATCAAAAGTATGGTTTTGACCAAACGAATTTGTTAAGTTAAATCCGATCCTTCCTATGCGATTATATCTTCTTTCTTTTCGCTGAAGATAAATTTGATTTGCTTTTGATGGCTCAGATATAAACTCATCAAATGTCAAAGGTCCTGGGATGTAAAAGAGATTTGAAACGAAGCCAGCTATAATCTTTAAATTTGTTTGTTTCCCAGCTTTTATTCTAAGAACAGAATAAATTTGCTTCTTAATTCGCTATTTTCTCTCCAACCCTTGAAATCGAACGAAGTCCCGTAAACAATCACATCTCCATTTTCAAAAAGTGATCCAACTTTGAAATTGGTTTGGAATAAGCCAAAACTTCCAAAGGTTGAACTTAATTCAGCAAAAGAATTTTTCAACCTTGTGGTTTCAAAATTAACTATACCTCCTGAAGCATTACCGAAAAGAGTTGACAAATTCGTGCGAATGATTTCAATTTTTTCAAACGAAGATACATCAATGAAATCGAGGGATGTCCTACCATCTGGTTCGGTTTCCGGGAAACCATCAACCAGAATTTTAATTCCTCTTACCGTCCCAGCGTTTGATTTGTCACCATAGCCACGAGAGCCGAAGCCACGAACTGTCAATCTGACATCTTGGGCTCCGGCTCTGCTTTGAACGAGCACACCTGGAACACTTAAAACATCAGAAAGAGTAACTTTTCTTTTAAATCTCACATCTTTAAAATCAACCAAAGTCACAGCCAGCGGTAAATTTAAAACTTCACCACCTGCACGATAAGCTACAACTTCGACTTCGCCAAGATAATACGTCTTCACTGTATCCTGCTGGGACAAAAAAACAAATGAGACAACAAGTGAAATTAAAAAATTCACTATTTCTTGAAATTACTTTGTTTCAACTATGATTGCAGGTATCTCAAGATCTTTCACCGCACTATTAAATTCAGGAATATCTTTTTCAATAACTTCTTTGAACCTGTTTAATTGAACATCAAGTCGTTTTGATAGATCATCAAAAACATCATACATTTGCTTTGGTGGTCTTGAATCAGCACTCGCAACAGCGCTTGCAAGCGATGCAAGTTTACCGTTCAACTTCACAGGATGGTTCAAAATATCCTGCGAGCTTCTCGCCTTGTTTTGAGTTATTTCACTTTCAATTGATGATAATTTTTCTTTAAGTTGTTTAGCTAACTTCATTACTTTTTCTTCGCTCTTCGTCCCTTTCGTTCTTTCTACAAATGAATCAACTTGTTTTAAAATATCCCTGATCTTATTTACAGTTTTATTTGCTTCACTTAGTTTATCTCTGATTTTGATTAGAAGATCAAATTGTGCTTTGAAGTCATCATCCGTTGCTTCAATCCTTGGATCCTTTTTGATCTCAAACCATTGCGTTAAGGTTTTGCCCCCGACGATGAGTTTAACTTGATATTTTCCGGGCACCGCCAAAGGACCTCTCGTTGTTCCGCCCCAGCTCCAGAAGCGAATATCTTTGAGATTTTCAGCATCTGGATATCGCATATCCCAAACAAATCTATTCATCCCTGCCTCGGCTGAAACCCTCTCAGTTCTCGGTCCAGCAAATGTAAATTCAAATTCATCTGGCTGTCGCCCGTCCTCCGGTCTTTCAACTTTACTTGAAAATGATTTTATCAAAGTACCTTTTTCGTCATAAAATTCAATTTTTACTTCATCTTTTGGTTTCTCTTTGAAATAATAATAAACGATCACACCATTGGGTGGATTTTGTCCAATAGTGGAACCCGGAACTCTAAATCCTCCACCTCCACGCATTCTATAAGCATCCCTCGGTTTGAAAAGATAAACATCTGATTTCGCAACTTCATCAGATAGTTGATAAAGAGGAGTTAAATCATCAAGAACCCAAAACGATCTCCCATGGGTTGCAACAACAAGGTCCTTCTCGCGAGAATGAACAGCAATATCATATATCGGAGTCACAGGCAAATTCAATTGAAGTGTTTGCCAATTTTCTCCATCATCAAAAGAAACATAAATTCCATATTCAGTTCCAGCGTAAAGTAAACCTTTGCGATTTGGATCAGCCCTTACAACACGTGTGAAGTGAGTGTCGGGAATTCCGTTAACGATTTTCTTCCATGTTTTCCCATAATCTGTCGTCTTGAAAATATAAGGTTTGAAATCACCAAGCTTATATCTTGTCACCGCAATATAAGCGGTTCCAGCATCAAAAGGTGATGGTTCAATTATACTTATCAAACTCCATTCAGGCAGATCCTTAGGGGTGACATTAACCCAAGTTTTACCATTATCAGTTGAAACATGGACCAAACCATCATCAGAACCAGCCCAAAGTATTCCCTTTTTAACTGGTGATTCAGCAAAAGCATAAATTGTACAGTAATATTCAGCGGTTGTGTTATCTTTTGTTATAGGTCCACCTGATGGAGCTGTTTTTGAAGTATCGTTTCTTGTTAAATCTGGACTTATAACTTCCCAACTCATCCCCTCATCCGTGCTTCTAAAGACATGGTTAGCTGTAACATATAAAACATTCGGATCGTGGGGCGAAATAACTATTGGAAATGTCCACTGAAAGCGATATTTAATATCCCTTGCTCCACCTCCAATAGGTGATTTTGGCCAAACGCTTATATTTTTAACCTCCCTTGTTCTTTTATCAAACCTTGTTAAAAGTCCTCCATAACTTCCAGCATAAACTATATTTGTGTTATCAGGTCTAACTGCAATATATCCACTCTCACCTCCCCCAACAGGAAACCAATCGGTTCTATCAATTCCAAAACCAGTTGTCCTGCTTGCAATCCCAACCGTTGTGTTATCCTGCTGAGCTCCATAAATAAAGTATGGGAACTGACTATCAACAGTGACATGATAAAACTGCGCCGTTGGAAAATCTTGTTCTGTCCATGTTAAGCCACCATTGAAAGTAACGGATGCGCCACCATCACTTGCATGTATCATTATGTTTGGGTCCTTTGGGTTTATCCATAAGTCATGATGGTCAACATGCGGAGTTTGAATAACTGCGAATGTTCTTCCGCCATCAATTGATTTTAGAAATTGGACATTTAAGACATAAACAACATCTGGATTTTTAGGATCGGCAAAGACATGCATATAATAAAAAGGTCTCTGCCAAAGGCGCTTATCATCGTTTACCTTTCTCCATGTCGCACCACCATCTTCCGATTTGAACAATCCTCCATTTTCTGCTTCAACAAGAGCCCAAACGAGCCCTGGTTTAGCAGCAGAAACAGCAACTCCAATTCTTCCTTTCGTTCCTTTTGGAAATCCGGGATTATTTGAAATTTCAATCCAGGTTTCCCCTCCATCTGTTGACTTCCAAAGCCCACTACCAGGACCACCACTTGAAAGCGACCAGAAATTTCTATAAACTTCCCACAATGATGCGTAAATAACTCGTGGATTTGTTGGGTCAATAGCTAAATCCACCGCTCCTGTTTTTTCATCTTTATAAAGAACTTTTTTCCATGTTTTCCCACCATCTGTTGATTTATAAACTCCGCGATCCGGTGACTACGCAAAGGGATTTCCAAGCGCAGCGACAAAAACAACATCCACATCTTTTGGTGAATTCGTATTTTTGAAATAACCTTCGCTTCGGCAAGCCCGATATTTTTCCATGTCTTCCCAGCGTCTTCAGATTTGTAAACTCCATCTCCAATATAATAATATTTCTTACAATGTTACCCATCCTAACATAAATTACATTTGGATCTGACTCAGCAATTTGCGATAGCTCCAAACTGAACTTGACTTGCTGTTGTTTTCCAAACTCCCCCGCCAGTTGCACCAAAATAGTAAGTCAATGGTTGATCAGGTGTCCAGCAACTGCAATTGAACGCCCTCCTCTAAACGGACCAATCTCGGCCATTTGCATTGCTCTATATAAACTTGTATCATACTTAAATATCGTTTGTTTGACGGCTGGTGAGGTTTTCCTTTGTGTGAAAACATTTGAAATAAAAAGCAAAGATAACAGCACAATAAAAAATAATTTTGTAAATCTCATATTTAACTCTTTTAATTTTTTTAACTTGATTTCAAATAATTTGACGAAGGGGAAAATTTAAAATGTTCCCCCTTAAACCTGAAATCTAAACAACACGACATCTCCATCCTGAATTACATATTCTTTCCCCTCAAACTTGACGAGCCCATGCTCACGAAGCGCATGTTCAGAACCATATTTAACAAGTTCATCCCATCTCATGATCTCTGCTTTTATAAACCCTTTTTGAAAATCAGAATGAATTTTACCAGCTGCTTCATATGCAGTTGTTCCCCTCTTTACAGCCCAAGCTCTAACTTCGTTTTCGTTTCCTGTGAAAAAAGTTATAAGTTCAAGTATCTCATAACCAGCTTTTATCACCTTGTTTAAACCTGGTTCATCAAGTCCAAGTTCCTTTAAAAATTCCTTTCTTTCTTCCTCTGGCAATTGCGCAAGTTCCGCTTCAAGTTTCGCACATATGACAACCACCGGTGCCCCCTTATGCACGCCGACTTTTTTAACTTCATCAACATATTTATTTCCATTTATTCCATTTTCATCAACATTTGCAACATATATAAATTTTTTGTTCGTCAAAAGATGAAGTTCATCAATTAACGGTTTATCTTCATGGTGATAAACGAAAGAGCTTGCAAATTTACCTTCATTTAAATGTGACAACAAATTTTCATAGATTGCGAGTTGATGTTGGGCTTTTTTATCACCACTTCTTGCGACATTTTTGACTTTATCGATTCGCTTTTGAACCGTTTCAATATCTTTTAGAATTAGCTCAAGTTCAACTATTTCAATATCTCGCACCGGGTTAATATCACCATTGACATGGGCAACATTTTCATCTTCAAAACATCTCACAATATGAATTATAGCATCAACTTCACGGATATGAGCAAGGAATTGATTTCCAAGCCCTTCCCCCTTACTTGCTCCTTTGACCAAGCCAGCAATATCAAAAAACTCAATCATTGCTGGTGTAATCCCACGCTTCGGTTTGAAAACCTTCCCAAGTTGAATTAATCTTTCATCCGGAACTGGAACAACTCCGACATTTGGATCAATAG
>JBCNVC010000220.1:0-1496 GCA_039630395.1 Candidatus Kryptonium sp.
AGGAAGGAGGCAAGCAGTGTTAAGATTGTTAAGTGTTTCATGGTGTTCCCCTATTTTGTTTTTGAAAGAAATAAAGCTCTATTTGATTTAAATATAATGTTGGTTTTGAAAAAAGTCAAGGGGTGTTAAGATACTGCTTTCGCGAAATGGACATTCTCATAGCGCTCGCCCAAAAACTTAAATACTCCTAACCTCGGGGATCGGATGATTTTAAAGAATCTACATGATCTTCTTGACAAATAAACCAAAAATTTATATATTAAACCAAAAATAATTAAAATAATTCACGAGACCTATGAAAAAATTTAGAATCAAAGATTTTGCTCAACTCCTCGGTTACCATCCCCAATATCTTAGAGTCCTTGAAAAAGAAGGCAAGATCCCGCCAGCAAGAAGGGATCCGAAATCAAACTGGAGATATTACACCCTTGAAGATCTCATTGAAGCCAAAAAGCATCTTGGTATCCCCATCAACGAAAAGCCTGCTGTTCAGGTTTTCATCAACTACAAAGGTGGAACTGGCAAATCAACTATTGCTTCAAATTACGCTTATAATTTAGCTCAGATCGGTTTCAGCGTTTTAGCGATAGACCTTGACCCGCAGGGACATTTAACTCGTTCCTTTGGGATACCGGATGAAAACGCAAGAACGTTGCCCACCATCATGGACGGTGTCATCAAAAACGATATTTCCAAATCCATTATCTCCATCAAAAACAACCTTCTCCATCTAATACCAAGCAATGTAAACCAAACCATATTTGAAAAATATCTACAACAGCAAAACATCGCAGTAGAAACAAAACTATATAAACTGCTCCAGCCCATACTTCCAAACTACAACTATATTATAATTGACTGTGCGCCAAGTGTTTCCCTTGTCAACATAAATGCTATGGTTGCTGCTGACGATATCATTGTCCCGGTCATTCCGGACTTTCTTTCCTATGATGGTTTAAACTTACTATTCAAGGATATCAGCGCGCTCAAAGAAAACGTCACGCTTTATCATGCAAGACAGATTAAAATCGTCATAAATCGGTACGATCAACGACTTTCTATTGCAGATATACTTATCAAAACGCTAAAAAACGAATACAAAGACATGCTTCTTAACACAATACTAAGGCAAGATGCAACCGTTGAAAGAGCGCAGGCGAAGCTACTTACCATATTTGAATATGCCAAGCGGAGCAAGTTTGCGCAGGACATAATAGATTTCACAAACGAAATGATAGAAAATAAAAAAAAATTAACGGAGGATCAGCATGGGAAAGTCAAGAAAGAAAAAAAGGAAGTTCAAGAGCAGTGAGGAGTACATAGGTTTCAAGCTGATAAAGCCGGTGCCTCAGAGTTCCCTATTGCCGGATAAGGAGAGTTCAGTTCAAGAAGAAACAATTGATAATCAGTCAGATATTACAAAAGGAGAGCGATACCAGTATCAAAATGATACTAGTATCAATTTGAGACCAGTATCAAAATTAGACCAGTATCAA
>JBCNVC010000221.1:0-1488 GCA_039630395.1 Candidatus Kryptonium sp.
GTGAGAATCGAACCAGTGTGGAATTTAAACAAAATCAGCGAATCCCGCAAGAAAGAAATTGTTTCTGTGAGAATCGAACCAGTGTGGAATTTAAACATCCCTGTCGCGTCAATTGCGATATGACTTGCTAAAGTGAGAATCGAACCAGTGTGGAATTTAAACACTCGTGCATAACGACATAAAAAGAGGGGAAATCGGGTGAGAATCGAACCAGTGTGGAATTTAAACATATGGCAGGGGGTAGAAGAGAGCGTGTTATCAACAAGTGAGAATCGAACCAGTGTGGAATTTAAACGACGAATCTTCGCTTCAAGCAATCGCTTGTCGATTTCGTGAGAATCGAACCAGTGTGGAATTTAAACCCTTCTCAAAAGATTTAAAGCTACGTGCTCAATCCTGTGAGAATCGAACCAGTGTGGAATTTAAACCCCTTTCAACCTCCAAAAATTGCGCCATTATCCCTAGTGAGAATCGAACCAGTGTGGAATTTAAACATGTCACACCTATACGAATTATCTCCCCACATAACCTGTGAGAATCGAACCAGTGTGGAATTTAAACCAACTTTCTTTTCATTTGAAATGGCGGGAAATATAAGTGAGAATCGAACCAGTGTGGAATTTAAACTATATATCCACCTCAATTCTTGCTACCCTATCAACAAGTGAGAATCGAACCAGTGTGGAATTTAAACTCAACTACAACACAATCTTTGGCGCTTCCAAGTAAAGTGAGAATCGAACCAGTGTGGAATTTAAACCAAAGAGCAAGGATGGGGCTTGTTACGCCGATAATTGTGAGAATCGAACCAGTGTGGAATTTAAACCTTTTGAACCCAAACTCATCATACCCAGAATTTAATGTGAGAATCGAACCAGTGTGGAATTTAAACTTTATCAAATACATCTATCCTGTCAGAACTAACATTGTGAGAATCGAACCAGTGTGGAATTTAAACGGTTTTAACAACTATTTCATCCACCAATTGCTCAATGGTGAGAATCGAACCAGTGTGGAATTTAAACTATATGTCAAAAGCAAGCCTTGTGTTTTCCAAAACCAGTGAGAATCGAACCAGTGTGGAATTTAAACACCACTCCCGCTTCACCAGTCTTGTCATTTTTATAAAGTGAGAATCGAACCAGTGTGGAATTTAAACAACGTTCAGGAATCACAAACTCAAACATCGTACCGCTGTGAGAATCGAACCAGTGTGGAATTTAAACATCCTCCTTTTAAACTTGTCAAACGCCTTCAACTTAGTGAGAATCGAACCAGTGTGGAATTTAAACTTTTTGATAAGTAATTTATTTTTGATTAAATTAACGGTGAGAATCGAACCAGTGTGGAATTTAAACACTGACAAGAGAGCACAAACTTGTCCTGTTGCTGATGTGAGAATCGAACCAGTGTGGAATTTAAACATCTTTTTGAATTTGTTCACCGCCTCCTTCGGCAAAGTGAGAATCGAACCAGTGTGGAATTTAA
>JBCNVC010000222.1:0-1474 GCA_039630395.1 Candidatus Kryptonium sp.
TTGAGTGTGTGAGTTAGTTTTATTGAAGTATTATTTTACCGTGGGTTTGAATCGAACCTGTGAGGGATTGAAACGGCTTTATCCAATTCCACCAATTAAACACCCTATCCCAGTTTGAATCGAACCTGTGAGGGATTGAAACATGTTTCAGGGAAAAAGTTAGTTTTGACGGATAATTGTTTGAATCGAACCTGTGAGGGATTGAAACAGCTCATGGCACATGCGGAAGGCAGAGCGAAAGATAGGTTTGAATCGAACCTGTGAGGGATTGAAACTGCCTTAGTCCTGCCTTGCCCCAGTCTTGCCCCCGCAAGTTTGAATCGAACCTGTGAGGGATTGAAACGGCGTCGGGGTTAGAATGAGATGTTTAAAACGATTCCATAAGTTTGAATCGAACCTGTGAGGGATTGAAACCTAATGAAGATTTTATTCTTGTATTTAGAATTCTTGTTTGAATCGAACCTGTGAGGGATTGAAACATACGCATAGCTTCATTACCTCTTTTTTTTAAATGTTTGAATCGTACCTGTGAGGGATTGAAACGGGATATCCAAAATATTAAAGTATGCCATAATTGTTATGTTTGAATCGAACCTGTGAGGGATTGAAACATATACTTGTCAGTTTCTTCATACAAAGAAATCTCAAGTTTGAATCGAACCTGTGAGGGATTGAAACATTAGTTTAAAGATTAGTCCGTCGTGTTTTATATATCCTCGTTTGAATCGAACCTGTGAGGGATTGAAACGCTCTAATTGCTTCATTTTTTTTCTCCTTTTTTTATTAGTTTGAATCGTACCTGTGAGGGATTGAAACTAGATAATCGCACCTGGCGATGGCCTGTCCATTGCGTCGTTTGAATCGTACCTGTGAGGGATTGAAACTTAAACCAACGCACAAACAACGGATTTGAATACCATCTGTTTGAATCGTACCTGTGAGGGATTGAAACTTTTTTTAACCGCGAGCATTTTTTAACCTCTTTTTTTTTTAAAAGTTTGAATCGTACCTGTGAGAGATTGAAACTGCATATGCATATTTAAGCACGCAGTATAAATTAATTGTTTGAATCGTACCTGTGAGGGATTGAAACGCAAGTTTTGTTTCATCTAAAAACTTTTTAAGTGCCGTTTGAATCGTACCTGTGAGGGATTGAAACGGTTACCCCCTCTTCTATTGAGGGATAAAAAAGCCCGTTTGAATCGAACCTGTGAGGGATTGAAACTATGAAAATTCAAGCACATATCCGATTTTATCGCTTTTGTTTGAATCGAACCTGTGAGGGATTGAAACATAGTAAAAATGATATAAATTTTTGCGGTCCCTTTTGTGTTTGAATCGAACCTGTGAGGGATTGAAACTTGATTTTAACGAAAAAAGTTGGCGCTTCACTTTCAAGTTTGAATCGTACTTGTGAGGGATTGGGGTATGTTTGATTTTGTTTGTTGGTTTGTGTGGTTGTTGAGGTAAAAAA
>JBCNVC010000223.1:0-1451 GCA_039630395.1 Candidatus Kryptonium sp.
AAACGGGGTTCTTTTCTTTTTTTTATTTTGCCTGCGTCTGGCGTTTCAATCCCTCACAGGTTCGATTCAAACTATTTTTTTTTGCCCACAGCAAGCGGTTTAACAAGTGTTTCAATCCCTCACAGGTTCGATTCAAACTTGGGAAATTTTCTCCAAGAAAAATAATAAAAACAAAAGTTTCAATCCCTCACAGGTTCGATTCAAACAAGTATCTTAAATACCAGCACATTTTTGCTTAATTAGTTTCAATCCCTCACAGGTTCGATTCAAACCCGAGAAAAAATTCAGTGGTGAAACAAATGCATATCGTTTCAATCCCTCACAGGTTCGATTCAAACTTTAAAACAAATTTACCACTGTTCTTTTCAAGAAAGTTTCAATCCCTCACAGGTTCGATTCAAACTTGAAAAATAAAATTGATAGATTTTAAGGTTTTGATAGTTTCAATCCCTCACAGGTTCGATTCAAACAAATAAGAAGTTTAAGAAAAATAATGTATATTGTCGTTTCAATCCCTCACAGGTTCGATTCAAACCAGCCCAAAAACCAAAGGAACTTAAAACATTTGAAGCGTTTCAATCCCTCACAGGTTCGATTCAAACCTATTATCCTCCAAATATCTAATAAACGAATTCCCAAAAACCTGTTTCAATCCCTCACAGGTTCGATTCAAACTTTTAGAGGCAAGGTATGAGAATGGTTGTATAGTATTGTTTCAATCCCTCACAGGTTCGATTCAAACAAAATCATAAAAAACTAAATGAGGTTAAACTATGTAGTTTCAATCCCTCACAGGTTCGATTCAAACCAAACGTTAGATGGCACTTCGTTTAGATTCGCAGATCAGTTTCAATCCCTCACAGGTTCGATTCAAACCTAAATACCATTTGGGAGCTACTGCTGGAGAAAAAGTTGTTTCAATCCCTCACAGGTTCGATTCAAACTATACTAACCCCCCTAAAATTCGCCTGTAAACCTCAGTTTCAATCCCTCACAGGTTCGATTCAAACTTATGGGGCATACTCTTTTGCCCCAAGGCTTCGATCGTTTCAATCCCTCACAGGTTCGATTCAAACTGGAGTGAGTAAAATGAGGACAATTGAATTTACCGAGTTTCAATCCCTCACAGGTTCGATTCAAACGCAAATTGCACTTTACCTATCTCAAACACAAGATATACGTTTCAATCCCTCACAGGTTCGATTCAAACATTGCAGAGTTAAGCAAAAAAAATAATTACTTGCAAAGTTTCAATCCCTCACAGGTTCGATTCAAACTATTTTACTGTATTGATTATTAGAGGGGGAAAAATGTTTCAATCCCTCACAGGTTCGATTCAAACAATTTTTCAGGACGGAGGATATGCCAAAGTATTAGTTGTTTCAATCCCTCACAGGTTCGATTCAAACCCACGGTAAAATAATACTTCAATAAAACTAACTCACACACTC
>JBCNVC010000224.1:0-1447 GCA_039630395.1 Candidatus Kryptonium sp.
TTGCCTTACCTGTGGTGGATTAAATTCAAGTTGATGTAATTCCAACCCCATTTTGGTAGGTTCATTTATAGATTTTCTTTGGGGCGTGTGCAATTTAAGCAGAATTAGGGTTAATGTGACTTTGCCGAGTTATGTTAATTTCAATCCCTCACAGGTACGATTCAAACGAAAATAAGACTGACAAAGTATCAGTTGAAACAGTAGTTTCAATCCCTCACGGGTTTGATTCAAGCATTTGAAAAACTTTGTTGAGGAAGAACAAATCGAAAAGTTTCAATCCCTCACAGGTCGATTCAAACATCTTTAATTAGGGAAGAAAGAAAAGATGCTTTAAAAGTTTCAATCTCTCGCAGTTCGATTCAAACTGTGAAAAAGTTCCCGGATTCAAAAATTGATATTTATTGGTTTCAATCCCTCACAGGTACAATTCAAACACGGAGAAGCACTTGGGGATATGATGGAAGGTATTAGTTTCAATCCCTCACAGGTACGATTCAAACTTAAATTGCTAGCTCAAAACGGAAAATTTGCAATACTGTTTCAATCCCTCACAAGTACGATTCAAACAAATAAAGTTTTGACTTTTGACTGCTGGATTGCTTGCGTTTCAATCCCTCACAGGTTCGATTCAAACTTAAAGATTTGGTAAAGCTTGGAGTCCAAGGACATTTGTTTCAATCCCTCACAGGTTCGATTCAAACCGTAGATGAGATGACAAATATAGTGCACAGGGTCGCGTTTCAATCCCTCACAGGTTCGATTCAAACATTTATCATACTCAACCGAAACATAAGCAGAACTTTTGTTTCAATCCCTCACAGGTTCGATTCAAACGGCTCAATGAGTTTAGAGGAGATTCAGCAAGGTTTAGTTTCAATCCCTCACAGGTTCGATTCAAACCGATTTATTAATAGTTTATTGTGTGTCCCCTTTTATTGTTTCAATCCCTCACAGGTTCGATTCAAACAATGGATAAGTTTGGATAGTTTTCAAAGTATAGATAGTTTCAATCCCTCACAGGTTCGATTCAAACTGAGCGAAAAGGAATACAAAATCTTGAAGGCTACAAAGTTTCAATCCCTCACAGGTTCGATTCAAACTTTGCTTAGAATCTATGAAATTTTTAAGAATGGTAAAGTTTCAATCCCTCACAGGTTCGATTCAAACCAAACTACCCCCCCTTAAAACTTAATCCTTTAAACTAGTTTCAATCCCTCACAGGTTCGATTCAAACTTTATTTTGGGTAGAAAAATTAGCGAAAATTGGGTTAGTTTCAATCCCTCACAGGTTCGATTCAAACCCATCAAGTCATCGATGGGGGTAGGGGTGGAAGTTTGTTTCAATCCCTCACAGGTTCGATTCAAACGCAAAAGCTGCACTCAATTCCTCCCTACCCTCACCGGTTTCAATCCCTCACAGGTTCGATTCAAACGAAATGTAATTGGC
>JBCNVC010000225.1:0-1445 GCA_039630395.1 Candidatus Kryptonium sp.
TTTGAGTGTGTGAGTTAGTTTTATTGAAGTATTATTTTACCGTGGGTTTGAATCGAACCTGTGAGGGATTGAAACTTATCGCATTTTCGATAACATCTAAATCTTGTGTGCTTGTTTGAATCGAACCTGTGAGGGATTGAAACACGGTTTCAGGTTTTCAAAACTGCCCACATTTTTAATAGGTTTGAATCGAACCTGTGAGGGATTGAAACCTAAATTTAATCATCTTATAGTCTGATTTTGCCATAGGGTTTGAATCGAACCTGTGAGGGATTGAAACAAAAACAAGAGATTCAACATTAGGATTTAAAAATCTGGGTTTGAATCGAACCTGTGAGGGATTGAAACAAATTTGTTTTTGTTTCGCTTTTTCAGTTAAACCGGGTTTGAATCGAACCTGTGAGGGATTGAAACTAAGAATAGGATTTATGTCAAAACAATTCAGGATGTGTTTGAATCGTACCTGTGAGGGATTGAAACCACCACCTTTATGATTCCATTCCATAATCCAATCTGTTTGAATCGTACCTGTGAGGGATTGAAACAATTTATTAAATAAATCATTTCTGGCGGATGCCCGTAGTTTGAATCGTACCTGTGAGGGATTGAAACTTTCAACAATTTTCTTTCGCTTTAAATCATACATAAGTTTGAATCGTACCTGTGAGGGATTGAAACAATCTTCTGGGCTACTTTCTTGGGTCAGGGTTACTTGGTTTGAATCGTACCTGTGAGGGATTGAAACATCAATTTTTTAAAAAATGTGATTTAAAGTTCAAGATGTTTGAATCGAACCTGTGAGGGATTGAAACAAACTGTAAGGAAACTTAATTTGAATATCAAATGAGTTTGAATCGAACCTGTGAGGGATTGAAACACAAAAAAAACATTTTCCGTATAACGCATCATTTGATATGTTTGAATCGAACCTGTGAGGGATTGAAACAAAAAGGTGGGGGATTTGGATTCTACGAACTCAATCCGTTTGAATCGAACCTGTGAGGGATTGAAACTGAAAAATACGAAAAAGAGCTTGTTTTAAGTTACCTAGTTTGAATCGTACCTGTGAGGGATTGAAACGCTATTGCAAGTTTTGCTGGGAAAATTAATTCATCTCCGTTTGAATCGTACCTGTGAGGGATTGAAACACCCGGTATATGTGAGAAATGCGTATTTTCCATTCGTTTGAATCGTACCTGTGAGGGATTGAAACATTACCGATGGCTTTTAAATGTTATCAACAAGCATTAGTTTGAATCGTACCTGTGAGGGATTGAAACAAAGCGTATGATCTAAGGCATCTCCGCCTTTCCAAGTGGGGGTATATTTATCAACTCAAAGTTGGAAAATTTGGCTTAATTGTGGAAGATTGCCTTGATAAAATAACTCCTTCCATCAAGAATTTACCCGCCAACCCAGCTCAACTAAATCATAAAATCAAGTTT
>JBCNVC010000226.1:0-1433 GCA_039630395.1 Candidatus Kryptonium sp.
GACCAGAGAATTGGTATTCGTTTGAATCGTACCTGTGAGGGATTGAAACTAATATACTATTTGATAGTTGGTCATAGCAAAATACCTGTTTGAATCGTACCTGTGAGGGATTGAAACAAAAGACCTGGGGGAAGATTAGCTTGTTTACAAAATGCGTTTGAATCGAACCTGTGAGGGATTGAAACAAAACCTTAAAATACTTATCATTTACAATTGAAACGAGTTTGAATCGAACCTGTGAGGGATTGAAACTTGTGGAGAAGAGGGATAAACAATAAACATTATTGAGTTTGAATCGAACCTGTGAGGGATTGAAACAAAAAATTTTTTGCCTGCTGTTATTTTTAGCGCCAAGTTTGAATCGAACCTGTGAGGGATTGAAACTTATTGCTGGATAGACTGCAACATTGACATTATACATGTTTGAATCGAACCTGTGAGGGATTGAAACTCAAGAAAGAGAACAACTTTCTCTTCCTTTTCTAGCTGTTTGAATCGAACCTGTGAGGGATTGAAACGAAAATTTTACCATCTTATAATCTTTTGCCATAGCAATGTTTGAATCGAACCTGTGAGGGATTGAAACGGGTTAAGATGATATGCCTAAAACGGTTCCATAGGGCGTTTGAATCGAACCTGTGAGGGATTGAAACATGGGGTGGAGGCGGTTCAAGAGGTGATTGGTTTTACGTTTGAATCGAACCTGTGAGGGATTGAAACTTTCAAATCAAATAAGATAAGACATTCGGGGATATCCGTTTGAATCGAACCTGTGAGGGATTGAAACTTATAAACAAAATACACAACATTTTCATATTTACCAGTTTGAATCGAACCTGTGAGGGATTGAAACATATCTTTTCCTCCCAGGGGCGCAAGGTTTTGTTGTGTTTGAATCGAACCTGTGAGGGATTGAAACAATTGCTACCGCCAAGTCCATCTCATCTTCTATTTCTTGTTTGAATCGAACCTGTGAGGGATTGAAACTATCACCTCAACAATATCCCCAATGTTGATAAACCTGTGTTTGAATCGAACCTGTGAGGGATTGAAACCACAATAGCGGGGCGATTAATACTGATTAATCAACGGTTTGAATCGAACCTGTGAGGGATTGAAACGCCAGTAATCTTTTCGTTCTCCCTTCCTCTACAATAGGGTTTGAATCGAACCTGTGAGGGATTGAAACAAAACTTTTTCAAAACATCAACAAAATTAATTTTCAGGTTTGAATCGAACCTGTGAGGGATTGAAACTGAGGTAGTTTTTATTTGCTGTGATGTGGTTATCAAGTTTGAATCGAACCTGTGAGGGATTGAAACCTATAAGGTAAAACCTTTGTTATTCAGCAGTTTTGTTTGAATCGAACCTGTGAGGGATTGAAACTAATCTGGCTTCCCCATTGGTTACGATTATATCTGGGTTTGAATCGA
>JBCNVC010000227.1:0-1412 GCA_039630395.1 Candidatus Kryptonium sp.
TGAATCGAACCAGTGTGGAATTTAAACCTATTTGTTTTAAATTTTAATAACTTTAAAATCAAAGTGAGAATCGAACCAGTGTGGAATTTAAACATGAATTCACAAAACACTTATTTTAAGGTAATTTAGGTGAGAATCGAACCAGTGTGGAATTTAAACGGGGGAGGGCAAGATGGGAAGGTTTTATTGCGGTTCTGTGAGAATCGAACCAGTGTGGAATTTAAACGGATTTATCCATAATTAAACCTGCAAAATCAATCAAAGTGAGAATCGAACCAGTGTGGAATTTAAACAGTGGTGCGATAAACGAGACAAAGTATGAATTCAATGTGAGAATCGAACCAGTGTGGAATTTAAACAAGATTTGGAGAGGTTGATCGCTGTGCAGGAAGTTTTGTGAGAATCGAACCAGTGTGGAATTTAAACAAGCGGTATATGGGGGCGAAAAACTTATCATTTCTGTGAGAATCGAACCAGTGTGGAATTTAAACTATGCTGAAAATCTACTGTCCTCTCGTATTTGCACAGTGAGAATCGAACCAGTGTGGAATTTAAACGGTGGCTTAAAGAAGCATCGCACAAGCAATTGTCCCCGTGAGAATCGAACCAGTGTGGAATTTAAACGTTAAACTTGATATTTTATGAGGAGAAGGCGTTTACGTGAGAATCGAACCAGTGTGGAATTTAAACACGATTTCGGAGGGATACCGTTTCAGACGGAGAAGAGTGAGAATCGAACCAGTGTGGAATTTAAACCTACATTTCCCTGCGGATCATAAAAGACAAGCACTTGTGAGAATCGAACCAGTGTGGAATTTAAACAAGTCTTTGAATCATAAAGGTTTACCGTGCCGAAAAGTGAGAATCGAACCAGTGTGGAATTTAAACTCGCGGTTCAATCAAAACCCACGCATCTTCGTCATGTGAGAATCGAACCAGTGTGGAATTTAAACAATATCCTCATCTTCTTCATGTTCGCTCCAGAAATGTGAGAATCGAACCAGTGTGGAATTTAAACCTCTTTATGATATCAAGCTGTCCCAAAGAAGCCCCGTGTGAGAATCGAACCAGTGTGGAATTTAAACTTTCATCAGTGGTTGATGCTTTATGATGTAGGTGGGGTGAGAATCGAACCAGTGTGGAATTTAAACTCACAAAACCTGGTGGGAAGGCGATGGAGTTTTTGGCGTGAGAATCGAACCAGTGTGGAATTTAAACAAATGATATGAGAGTAATTTTTCAAGTTCTGCTTTCGGTGAGAATCGAACCAGTGTGGAATTTAAACGCTTTGGTATCCCTCCAAAAGAAAAAACGCTTCGGGTGAGAATCGAACCAGTGTGGAATTTAAACGCGAGGCAAGAAATTAAGATAATTGATGAAATTACGGGTGAGAATCGAACCAGTGTGGAATT
>JBCNVC010000228.1:0-1407 GCA_039630395.1 Candidatus Kryptonium sp.
ACCTTTTTTACCCATTACAAACACACTCCAAACTCAACAACCAACAAACAAAATCAAACATACCCCAATCCCTCACAAGTACGATTCAAACGTGGTCAAAGGGTGTGGGCGCATATTATATACAAAGAAGTTTCAATCCCTCACAGGTTCGATTCAAACTTATGAAGTGGCAAAATTTTTAGACGAGATAAAAGCAAGTTTCAATCCCTCACAGGTTCGATTCAAACAGATTGTTATTAAGGACTTGCAAGACCTGGAAACATTGTTTCAATCCCTCACAGGTTCGATTCAAACAGATGATCAAATTAAAGACTGAGCCGAAATCATCGTCGTTTCAATCCCTCACAGGTTCGATTCAAACAATTTGCAAAAATTTTGGATAACAAAACAGAAATGCCGTTTCAATCCCTCACAGGTTCGATTCAAACCACAACTAAAGTTGAACAAGTAGCAAGTATTAAAGCAACGTTTCAATCCCTCACAGGTTCGATTCAAACAAATTTAGAAAATATTCAAAATACCTTTATTATACGTTTCAATCCCTCACAGGTTCGATTCAAACATTATTATGTAATTAGGAATGGGCTTTACATTGTGGTGTTTCAATCCCTCACAGGTTCGATTCAAACCTTGTGACAAGGATTTTGAACCCAAGCGGTAACTTTGTTTCAATCCCTCACAGGTTCGATTCAAACTCTTATTATTCTTTTTTTAATATCCAAAACAAAAGGTTTCAATCCCTCACAGGTTCGATTCAAACTTGTAATAGCATTATTAAGTGGAAAAATTAAATTTTGTTTCAATCCCTCACAGGTTCGATTCAAACTCGTTGGTCAAAGTGGAAGGATACAGGCTATAAAAACGTTTCAATCCCTCACAGGTTCGATTCAAACAAAAAGAGTAATCGAAAAGATAGGGCATTTTTATGTTGGTTTCAATCCCTCACAGGTTCGATTCAAACCAGAAATGATATTGTATTAGTCTTTGTCTACTTTCCATATTGTTTCAATCCCTCACAGGTTCGATTCAAACTACCCCACAGCTTGCAAAAGAAATTTTCGAGCGGGTGTTTCAATCCCTCACAGGTTCGATTCAAACTTAGAAATCGGTAAATCTAAATTTAAAAAATACTCGGTTTCAATCCCTCACAGGTTCGATTCAAACTCTACATAGACAACAAAGAAGTCGCAAAATTCGGATTGTTTCAATCCCTCACAGGTTCGATTCAAACAAAATTATCCGTAGTAAATTTGCTAAAATTTTAGCGACGTTTCAATCCCTCACAGGTTCGATTCAAACGGGAGAACTTTTCTTTAAATCTACACCCCGTGCCGTTTCAATCCCTCACAGGTTCGATTCAAACCCACGGTAAAATAATACTTCAATAAAACTAACTCACACACTCAA
>JBCNVC010000229.1:0-1406 GCA_039630395.1 Candidatus Kryptonium sp.
ATAAAACTTTTTCCGAAATTTCATGTTTAAATTCCACACTGCTTCGATTCTCACTAAGTTCCCCTCTAACATCCGCAACAAATCTTTCATCGTTTAAATTCCACACTGGTTCGATTCTCACAGTGTCGCCAATTTCCTTCATCCGCACTAAATGACCGTTTAAATTCCACACTGGTTCGATTCTCACAAATACTATCTTGTAAGCTCCTTCAAACTCAACATTGTTTAAATTCCACACTGGTTCGATTCTCACCCGAGTTGTGGGTTGCAAATTTGGAAGTTGTAAATTGTTTAAATTCCACACTGGTTCGATTCTCACTGGTGAAATTCGTCGGGATGTGAGGGCTATAAACAGGTTTAAATTCCACACTGGTTCGATTCTCACAGGCATTGATGCCTTGGTTGTCCATGTGTTCGTAGCGTTTAAATTCCACACTGGTTCGATTCTCACATGAATGATGGAAAGGTAAAAATTTACGGTGATGGCGTTTAAATTCCACACTGGTTCGATTCTCACTTGGAAATTGACATAGTAGGAGATTATTACAGAGCCGTTTAAATTCCACACTGGTTCGATTCTCACCTGCTGAAAAAACAAAAAAAAATAAAGTTTTGACTGCGTTTAAATTCCACACTGGTTCGATTCTCACGAAAGAGGGGTTGAGAAAGAAGTACCGCTACCCTATAGTTTAAATTCCACACTGGTTCGATTCTCACAAGGATTGGGGGTTGTAAAAGCAACTCCCCAAATTCGTTTAAATTCCACACTGGTTCGATTCTCACTTGCCCGCCTGGCTGGAAATAAACCCTAACCCCATAGTTTAAATTCCACACTGGTTCGATTCTCACAGGGTAATTTTGAAAGTGCGGTGGGGCATCAGGGCAGTTTAAATTCCACACTGGTTCGATTCTCACAACTTTTATGATCCAATTGATTAGCATTTCATCATCGTTTAAATTCCACACTGGTTCGATTCTCACTCTCAAGCGAGGATGAAAAGATTTTGAAAGTTGACCTGTTTAAATTCCACACTGGTTCGATTCTCACGCGGGACGGAGGCAACTGGTCACGCATTGGCTATGAGTTTAAATTCCACACTGGTTCGATTCTCACGAAGTTTTTTATGTTGAGCCGTTGGGTTGCAATTGTGTTTAAATTCCACACTGGTTCGATTCTCACCACACTAACTTTTGCCTTATCTCCCAGTATAAGCCAGTTTAAATTCCACACTGGTTCGATTCTCACCTCTAATAATAGCTCCCATATAGTATTCAAGACCTCGTTTAAATTCCACACTGGTTCGATTCTCACTTTTATAAAACCTAAAAAACCCCCTTTCAAGAAAATGTTTAAATTCCACACTGGTTCGATTCTCACGCAAAAACCCGTTAAAGATTTGAAAACC
>JBCNVC010000023.1:0-26295 GCA_039630395.1 Candidatus Kryptonium sp.
ATAGCAGTATCAGGAATTACATAATTATTTTCATCTCTAACAGGACGAGTTGGATCAACATATTTCCATGAGTCCATATCAATATGGTCAAATCTTATACCTGCATTTATGATTATATCATCAAATTCTATTTTATCTTGGATGTAAGCAGAAGCAAACACCGGATGTTTGGGTCTATCTGGCCCAGAGTTGATTTCATTCCCAAATTCATCGTAACCAAAGTTATTCAAAAAGTTTCTTCGTATAATCTTACGAAGTGAATCTGGATGTCTACCATATTCAGGAGAAGATCTAATAAATGAGTAAATCGCTTGAATTCTACCAAGCCCAATAGCATAGTTTCTTACAGTCCATCTTTCTAACGAACCACCCAATTTAACTTCATGTCTCCCTATTTGTGATGTCAAAGCAACAGAACCACCATAATAACCTTGTTTCCCCTTAACATATCCCGTAGCTGGTGTTCCCGGTCTATCAAATGGAAAACCATAAAAATCATATTGCGCCGGTGCAATTGTATATCTTCTAAATCTCCATCCATATTCTGATGCTTTTAAGCTGTCCACATATGCGAAAAGATTATCTTTGAAGTGTGCATCGTATTGCTTAAATCTTCTCTCAAGAAAGTTGAAATTAAGTTCAATAAAGCTTTTCGCAGTAAAGAAATATGTCGCTTTTATATTAAAGAACATATTATTATCATCAAAAAGTGGCAACCTTTCTAAATTAAACAGACCAATAACATGTTGACCTCTTAATCTCGCCCTCTGCCAGGTGTATGATCCAACTGCTCTAATATAAAGCGGTTTCAAGTCAAATAGTAAAGTTCCGTTAAAAGTATAACGGTTTTGGAATCGCCCAATTATGTTACCAGGAGTCCACTTCAATATCTGAAAGTCTCTCGTATCCCCCAACCGACGCCCTGTGTCATAAACAGTGTCAACTAAAGCTCCATCAGACCATCTTTCCGGCGAACCATACCAGAATACTGGTCTATAGTCCCTTATAAAGAAGTTTTCACCAACTAAGAAAGCGCGAATTCTGTTTGTAAACACTGGACCACTAATGCTCAATACATAATCCGAATATCCATATGAATAGGTTCCAAGGAACTTTTTACCAGGATAATTACCAAAATTATCGGTCTCTACTCTGATCGATCCTTTAAACTTCTCTGTTCCAGTTTTAAAGTTTTGCTGAACCAAACCAGCATTTGCTCCTCCAAACTCTGCGTTGTAACCACCAGCTTGGATCAAAACCTCTTCAAGTGCATCAGGAATTACTGAAACCAACTGACCACCATCTCTGCTTACAACATTTCTAACATTTGCACCTTCAAGGATAAATCCAGTTTCATCCGCCCTACCCCCTCTTATATGGAATCTATCATTTTGAAATACAACACCAGGCTGAAGTGCTATGTAAGCTCCAAGTCCTCTAACAGGCAATTTTTCAAAATCTTCAGATTTAATTACTCTTATTGCATTCGTTGCGCTTTTCTCAATCAATGGTCTCTCAGCAACAACTACAACCGGTTCTGCAACTATAGCTGTTGACGGTAATTCAAAGTTGACTTCTGCTGTCAATCCAGCTATAACTCTAATACCTCGTTTAGTTTCATCCTGATAACCGACATATGAAGCACGAACATCGTAAACACCTGGTGGGACATTTAAAATCACATAACGCCCTTCTATATCAGTTGCAGCTCCAAGAGTTGTTCCAACGATTATAACATTGGCACCAACCAACGGTTCTTTCGTTTCCCTGTCGACAACCCTACCAGCAATTTTACCGTATTGAGCAAAGCCAATTGAATAGCAAAGGATTGATACTATAAACAAGAGGAAAATTTTACGCAACATAATTTTTATACCTCCTTAAATTTTTAATTTTTTAATCATCAATTAACGCCTTGCTCTTCATAGGCGAATCATACAAAACCACTGTATATCTTCTTTTAACTTCCGGAGTTATAACAACCGAGGTTAAACTATCTGCTCCCGAACGTGCGATGAATGTATAAGGCACGCCCGCTACTTTAAATTTAAAATATGAACTTATCATTCCATAGGCAAGAGGAGTCGTAAACGCAATTCCAGCATCTACATTACCAAACTTAATCCTTATGTTATCTACACTTCTACCACCTCGTGCTCCATGAAAAATCCTAACTTGGAAAGTATCAGCTGGGAAAAGATGGGAACCTTCTTTACTATCTTTAGTTTGCCATATATACCTTTCATCAGCTCTTACAAAAGTTCTCGTTGTTGCATCACCAATAATGAATATCTTCATTTTTCGCTCTGTGTCAAATACTATTGAAAAAGTATCATTTGGAACCCCTGCAGCATCATAATCAAGCACTACTTTTTTTGCACCTGAAGAAACTTCCCTATAACTTGCCATCTGCTCACCAAAAGATACTTTACCAAATGATTCTCCATCAACCTTAATATCTACCCCTCCAACACCTATTGCTAAATTTACAAATTGAACTTGGCTCTTATAATCAATGGGAGTTATATTTTGAACACTCGTATCTACACATGAATTGAAAACAACGATCACAAAAGAAAAAATCAAAAGGAAAGCCAAAAATTTGTAGTGCATATCATTAACCTCCGTTTAGTTTTTTGGTTTGCTTTCTTTTATGGTGAGGATAAACAACGGTTATGAAGTAGCAATCCAAACTCTCACACCTCCAAGTTTTGTTTTCGTTTAACTCATAACTTAAACATCACTAATAAATATAATACCCAAAATCAATTTTGTCAAGATTTTAGTAGCCATATCAAACTTAACAGAATTCAAAAACTATGCCAAACTATAACTTAACTACTCTAACATCAAAAATTCCATCTATCGATGAAATTTCCCGCAACACATCTTGGGGTATCTCGTTATCAACGCTCATAACTGTTAAGGCGTTTTTCCCAACTCCGTATCTACCAAGCGAAAGACCAGCTATGTTAATATTTGAACGCGCAAGAATTGAACTTACTGAAGCAAGCATTCCAGGTCTGTCAATGTTTGAATAGACAAGCAATATCCCCTCAGGTTTAAATTCAAAATGAAAATCATCAACACCGACAATTCTTATATCTCTGTTCCCAAAAACAGTCCCAGCAACTGTTTTTTTCTCTTTGTCAGTTTTAACCTCAAATTTTAAAAGGTGCGTGTAATTTCCCTTATCTTCACTTGTACCCTCATTTACATTCAGCCCCATCTCGCTTGCGATCACAGGAGCATTTATGTAATTGACAGGATCGCTCATAAGATAATTTAACAGCCCCTTCAAGAAAGCCGTAATTAAAATTTGTGAAGAATTTTTCAACATTTCACCGACAAAAATTCCAGAGACACCAAGCAATTTTCCTTTTAAGACCTGAGCTTGAAACGAACCAATCTTCTCTGCCAATAATAGATATGGTTTTATCTCTTCATTCATCGCAAGTTGCAAAATTTCAGCATTGACAGCACCAACGATCGCGCGTTCTTTTAAAGCATCCACAATTTGATGCGCTATCTGAATTGCAACTTTTTCTTGTGCCTCTTCAGTAGCAGCGCCAAGATGTGGGGTCACTATGACCTTCGGATGCTTGATCAATGGATGATCCTTTGGCGGAGGTTCTTCAAAAAACATCAAGCGCAGCTCCTGCAACATGACCAGATTCAATCGCTTCAAGCAAGGCTACCTCGTCAATTATTCCACCACGAGCACAATTTATAATTCTTACTCCACGCTTACATTTAGCCAGTTCATTTTTCCCAATCATCCCACGAGTTTCATCGTTTAAAGGGACGTGAACAGTTATAAAATCACTCCTTCTATAAATTTCATTAATATCTGAAACGATCTCAATTCCAAGTTTCATTGCAATTTCAGATGAAAGAACAGGATCATAACCAATCACATTCATGCCAAAAGCTTTACATCTTACTGCAACCTCACGCCCTATCCTTCCTAACCCAATGATCCCGATAGTTTTGCCGAAAAGCTCAACTCCTATGAATTTCTTTCTATTCCAATTTCCCGCTTTTAAATCATTACAAGCCTGAGGTATGTTCCTCGCAAGCGCGAGAATTAAACTCATCGTATGTTCAGCAGTTGATATGGTATTTCCACCGGGGGTGTTCATTACAATTATACCACGCCTTGTTGCCGCATCAACATCAATGTTATCAACGCCCGCACCAGCTCGCCCAATTATCTTCAGATTTCTTGCCTCGTTTATGATGTCTGCTGTTACCTTCGTCCCACTTCTAACTATTAGAACGACATAGTTGTTGATTATACTTTTGAGCTCATCTTTTGAAATCCCCGGTTTCAAATCAACTTCAAAACCCTCGTTTCTCAAAATGTTAACACAACTTTCCTCAATTGGATCAGTGATTAAAATTTTCATTTCTTGATTAAACGAAGATTTATTTTCAATGGCAACAGCTTAAGAATTCGCTATTATTATTTTGCGCTAACTTGCTCTTTTCAAAATCAGCAAAAACAGATTGAACAGCCCTTACGCCATCACCGGGGTTGAATTCTTCAAATCCTGATTCAATCAGCGACATTTCAATCGCAGAAATGACACCAACGATATCAATTTCATCGTAATAACCAAGATGTGAAATTCTAAAAATCTTATCCTTCAAGTGTTCCTGTCCTCCTGCAACGGTTATACCGTATTTGTATTTCAAAATCTTTTGAAACTCTTTTTTATCAATTCCATCCGGGAAACATACCGCTGTCACTGCATGCGAAGGTGGCTCACCGAAAAGTTTTAATCCGATCGCTTTACATCCTTCTCTTACAGCTTTTGACAACTTTTCATGTCTTCTCCATATGTTTTCAAGCCCTTCTTCTTTTATCATTTTTAAGGCGACATCAAGTGCAACTATAAGAGCAATCGCGGGAGTCCACGGTGTATCGCCGTTCTGAAGAGCTTTTCTTGCTTTTTTCAGGCTGAAATAATACTTAGGAAGATTTGATTTTTCAACCAAACTCCACGCCCTATCGCTCAACGCTATAAATGAAAGACCTGGTGGTATCATCAATCCTTTTTGTGAACCTGTTATCACAACATCAAGATTCCACTCATCCATATAAAGTTCATGAGCTCCAACAGATGTGATTCCATCAATCACAATAACTGCGTCAGAATTATCATGAATTACTTTCGCAAGCTCTTTTACATCTGTAAAAACACCAGTTGAAGTTTCACTATGGGTTACGAAAACTGCTTTTGTATCAGGATGTTTTTTCAATGCACTTTTAATTTCATCCGGAGTTACGGCTCTTCCCCATTCAATTTTAATTTCAATTGCATCAACGCCATATGCACGACATATTTCGCCCCATCTTTCACCAAATTTCCCGCCATTTACAAAAATTGCTTTATCCCCGAACGACAATAAATTTGCAACGGCTGCTTCCATCGCACCTGTGCCACTGCTTGTTAAGGTATAAACATCTTGCTTTGTCTGAAAAAGATATTTTAAGTTCTCATTCACCCGTGAGAAAATCTCAATAAACTCAGGATTACGATGATGAATTATTGGCTGTGCCATTGCCAAAGCAACGCTTTCAGGCACAGGTGTCGGACCAGGAGTGAAAAGTCGTTTTTTCATATTTTTTCAGCTAATTGTTTTGAAAGAAAGGTAAAAATTTTTCTAATCTTTTTCAACGATTTTCAAAAGATTTTCAACTCCTAAATTTTTTAACTTATCTATCATATTGTAGTTTGTCAGATCAAATTGAATTGGTGTGATCGAGATGTAGTTATTTTGCACTGCTGTATGGTCTGCATTTAAGTCATCTTGTTCGTTATTTATGAATTTACCAGTAAGCCAGTAATAATCCCTACCGTTCGGGTCTTTGCGAAGCTCAAACCAATCATCCCAAAAAGCATTGCCCTGGCGAGTGACAAGCACTCCCTTTATTTCGCTTTCAGGAACCGGTGGAACATTGACATTTAAAAGCGTCCCATGAGGCAAACCATGTTTATAAACAAACTCAGCAAGTTTAGCGGCAAATTTCGCTGCAAATTTAAAATCTGGATTCGGAGCATAAGTCGCAAGTGAAATAGCAATAGATGGAATTCCAAGTATCGTCCCTTCGGTAGCTGCGGAAACAGTGCCCGAATAAATTATGTTAATTGATGTGTTCGTTCCATGATTTATCCCTGAAATCAAAAGATCAATTCTTTTATCTTTCAACAACGCTTTGACAGCAATTTTAACCGCATCTGCAGGTGTTCCATCAACAGCATAGCCGAAGAATTCACCGTTTTTATAAAACGGATTAACTCTCAAAGGATACTGAACTGTTATCGCATGCCCAACGGCGCTCATCTGCTTTTCAGGAGCAACAACAGTTACATCAGCAATTTTTCTTAACTCCAAGACAAGAGCGTAAATTCCCTCCGCATTTATACCATCATCATTTGAGACAAGTATGTGCATCGTTCTTATCTTCTTCTTTCTTTGCTTTTTTCCGTTTGTTTTTCAAGTTTTTTTAACTCTTCAACTTTTTTAAGTTCTTCATATGCTTCTTTTCTATCTGGATTTATTTCAGCTGCTTTTCTCAAAACCCTCTCAGCATCTTCAAATCTCCTGGCATTTGAATAAACCACACCAAGATAAACATATTGCTCATAATTTAACGGATTATAACTTATCGCCTTTGTAAACGATTCAATTGCTTTATCGTAAAGCCCAAGTTCATTATAAACTTGACCCAAAAGAATCCTTATGATCCAGAAATCATTCCCACTTGAAAGCGCTGATTCAAGCATAGTTCTTGCATTACCCCAATTGCCCTGAATTTTATAAATATCAAAAAGTCGTTCATAAGCAAACACGAAACTTGAATCAAGCGAAATGGACTTCGTGAAGTAAATTATCGCCGGATAAAAATCATTATCTTTGAAATAAATCTCCCCAATTGTATAATTTGCTAAAGGAAATCTTGGCTCAAGCAAAACCGCTCTTCTTATTGCATCAAGCCCCCCAGTTTTATCCCCTGCAGATAACCTTCTCAAACCCTCACGATAAAGTTCAACCGCTTCCGCTGATAAATTTTGCTGTTTTACAAAGATCATCCCTTTCAAAATCTCAAGCCTGCGTATAAGCTCAAACTCTGTTAACTTTTTTAAAGCTCTTATTATATAATCCCTGCTCCCAGAGTAGTTCTTCTTGATATAGTTATCAACCGCAAGGTAAATTTCATAATAAGGTTGCGGAAGATATGAAGAATTGTTCAAAAGATTAGCCAGAAATTTCTCATCAAAAAGAGTTCCCTTAGTTTTCAAATTTGAGATACAAACACGCTGAAATATGTTATAATCCCTCTCAACTCCGAAAACCTTTAAATTAGCCAAAACCGTATCTGGCAAAACGAACTCAAATTTTGTTGTGTCAGGGTTGTTCCAAAAAGATTCAGATGTAAATGCATAAGCAAGAGCATCAATAACAAGACGATATTTAAAATTCAACCCGCTTTCAGTATTAAGCCATGAAACGCTTTTCACATCAAGGCGATACTTTTCTGCACGAATTTCATTTTCAAGTTTTTCAAAATATCCATTAGCCCGAGAAAGCATCGCAAAAACGGAAGTATCAGCAAGAACATTTAACTTTGGGGTCAGAACAGAGTTGACATAATTTTGGAATTGAACTTTTAAACTGTCATACATTTTAAGTTTATCCTCCGGCTCCATGGTCGCTGAAACAACGGAATTAAACTTGTTAACAAGCCCAATGAGAATATTGTCAAGCGATTTTATACATTTTTCTCTTGCGTCTTTGTAAAAAGAGAATTTCTTTGACATCTCATCAGAAATAACCCCGAAGAGAACATCTGCTGAACTTTGGTATTCGCCACTGTTATAAAACTTAACTCCATCTTGATAAGATTTAAATAACCTTGAATAACCTTCCCATAAATTTTCAGGGATGCTCATTTCTCCCGTGCTAACGACCTTCTCGGAAATTGGATAATTGATTTTAAATGGTTTCTCAATTTTAAATTTTTTCTCAAATGCCATTATTATACCTGTCTTACCTTGAATTGTTACAATATCATAAATTTCTGGATAGTAAACATTTCCATCTTGCTGAATTAGAACTTTTGATGTAAATTCCTTTGCAAACTCTTCATCAATTGCCCAATCGCCATCCGGAAGGCAAACGAAATAATAATATATTCCCTTTGCGACTTCAAGATCTGTGAAATTTTCCTTCGCTCCCTCAACCGAAAATTTAATCGTCAAAAATCTCTCGCTTCTTAAAATCGTCTTCTCACGAACCTTTAATGTTACACTTTGCGAAAAAATGTCAGAAGCAAATAGAAGCGAAAATGTGATTATGATTACTAAATACTTCATCCCAATGTTCTTTTAGTTTTTGTCCTTTTGAAAATTAGAAAAACTCACAGTTAAAATCAACTTTGACGGATGTTTTAAACTTGATTTTGTTAATTGCTCGGTTTAAATTTTTTAAAAACAAATCAAGGGGTAAAAAATGGCTGAATATATCAGAGCATCTACCAGAATTCCTGATTATCTTTATCCCAGAAAAGGTTCCGCAGTGATGTTTAAAAACAAATTTTTGGAGGCATTGACCAAGACCCATCCGCTAACACCGATTATCGTATATCTTCCTGTGGTTTCGTATTTCATTCTTTATTCGTTAAATAAATTAAATTTTCAATTCATTACCATCGCTGGACTTTTTATAAGCGGGATATTTTCTTGGACACTTGCCGAATATCTTCTACATAGATTTGTCTTCCACTTTGAACCTAAATCAAACCTTGGTTTCAAGATTCAGTTTATGATTCACGGCGTTCATCACCAATACCCAAATGACCCTAAGCGACTTGTCATGCCTCCCGTTGTAAGTTTAATTCTTGCAATTATCTTTTGGTACTTTTTTAAATTTTTTCTTGGAATTTACGCATTTGCCTTCTTCCCTGGTTTCGTCATAGGTTATGTAATTTACGATATGACGCATTACGCAATTCACCACTTCAAGCCACCTAAAAATAAACTTCGTTATCTATGGAAACATCACCTTCAACATCATTACAAAGCACCTGATAAAGCTTTTGGAGTTTCATCTCCGCTTTGGGATTATGTTTTTGGAACAACAATTTAAAAAACAAAATAGCAAATAGCGGAGGGTAGTCATGCGCTGGCTAATTTTAATTACCTCAATCGTTTTTTCCATTTCCCTACTTAATGTTGACTCAATATCTCAAGTGAGGGAAAAATTTAAAGGCGAGTACAAGGGCAAAGAAAAGAAAGAAGAAGCTAAAACCGAAGAAAAGAAAACCGAACAACCTTCAACTATAAAAATTGAGATAACGGGCAATGTTATATTTTTAGATGATTTTGCTGAATACGGCGAAGGAGATATACCATCAAAATGGGAAATTGAAAAGGGAAGCGGTGAGGTTGTAACATACAGGGGGAGAAGATGGCTTAAGATATTCTCCTCTGATTTTGTAGCTAAACCGCTCATCAAGTTACTGCCACAGAATTATCGGATTGAATTTGATGTCATACTTGGTGGATATTATAACGCCGTTAAGTTAACTTTCTTAACAGCTCGCGGCGAAGAACCATATTGGATATTTTTTGATCACATCACTGCAAAAAGCGAAAGAGGAGCGAGTACATCAATAAGCCTGGATGTGAAAAGCATAAACAAAGTCACACTTGAAGTTAAAAATAACTCGTTAAGATGTTTAATAAATGGTAAAACTGTCTTATATGAAGCAAGAGTTTTCGACAAACCGGCTAATGCTATAAGACTTAAAGTAGAATATGCATCCGCTGATAGTCCGACTTATATTTCAAATTTCGCTGTTTATAATCTGACAAAATAATTTCGTTCCTGCAGATTTGCCAAAATCTACGCTAATTTAAAAGAGTTCCACGGTGGTATATTTTTAAGCTTAAAGACCACCTCACTTTAGATAAGGATACATCTTGGATTTGAATTTGACCTTCTTTATATTTTTGTATCCTCGACTAGGTATTTGAACAAAATAATCAACTGACGATGGCTGATTTCGTGCATTTGCACAACCACTCTCATTATAGCATTCTTGATGCTATAAGTACGATTGATGGAATAATTGAAACAGCGGTTCAAAATAAAATGCAAGCGGTTGCATTAACCGATCACGGGGTTTTATTCGGAGCACTTGAATTTTATATCAAGGCAAAAGGAGCTGGGATTAAACCAATAATCGGGAGTGAAGTTTACATTGTCACCGAAGGTTCAAGGTTTGATAAAACAAAAGGAAGCAAAGAAGAAGAATCCGATCTTGCTGTAAGAAATAAGAAAACACATTATAAACATCTCGTTTTACTTGCAAAAAATGAAACTGGGTGGAAAAACTTAATTAAACTTATAACAATCGGGCACACAGAGGGATTTTACTATAAACCAAGAATTGATCTTGAAGTTCTTGAAAAATACAAAGACGGGCTCATAGCTCTATCAGCATGCATAGGTGGTGTTGTTTCAGCTTACCTCGTTGAAGGAGATTACGAAGGTGCAAAGAAAATGGCGATAAAATTTAAAGAACTTTTCGGGGATGATTTTTATCTTGAAATTCAAAACCATTTTATAGATAAAGAGCAACCTGTTTTACAAGGAATGCCCCGTCTTTCAAAAGAGCTTGGGATAAAACTCGTTGCAACTAACGATTGCCACTACATCAAGCAAGAACATGCCCTCCCTCATAACATCTTTATATCAATTCAAGACAAGAACTCAGTAAGAGATATTTACCAACTCAAATACGGAACAGATCAGGTCTATTTTAAAAATGCTGAGGAAATGTATCAAGCCTTCAAAGATTTTCCGGATGCGATTGAAACAACACTTGAGATAGCGGACAAATGCAATCTTGAAATTGAACTCGGTAAAAATTACCTTCCCCACTTTCCAATCCCTGAGGATGCAGAAGTTAAAACTCCAGATGAATACCTTGAGAAGCTCGCGTTAGAAGGACTCCAAAAAAGATATAAAACCATAACGAAAGAAATTGAAGATAGGCTTAGATACGAACTTGATGTGATAAAAAGAATGGGGTTTTCAACTTATTTTCTCATAGTTCATGATTTCATAAGCCAGGCACGGAAAATGGGCGTCGCTGTTGGTCCGGGTCGCGGTTCCGCTGCAGGCTCAATAGTTTCCTATGCACTTGGGATTACAAACATTGATCCATTAAAATATGATCTACTTTTTGAAAGATTCTTAAATCCAGAGCGAGTTTCAATGCCGGATATTGATGTTGACTTCGCTGATGACAAAAGGGAACTTGTAATTGACTATGTAAAGAAAAAATATGGGGAAAAATCCGTTGCTCAAATAGTTACATTTGGAACTCTTTCGTCACGGGCTGTAATAAGAGATGTAGCAAGGGTCCTTGGAATCTCGCTTCAAACGGTTGATTCAATTACAAAAAATATCCCAGTTCATCTGGGCAAACCATTGCCATTAAGTGAAGCGCTTGAGAAACCAGAACTCGAATGGCTTAAAAATACAACAGATCCGAAATTAAAAGAACTTGTCAAATATGCACTTATTCTTGAAGGTTTAAATCGCCATCCTTCAACCCACGCTGCTGGAATTGTAATCGCACCGGGAGATATAAGCGATTATATCCCACTTTATCAAACGCCACAAACTGAATTAATGACTCAATATGACAAAGACTACCTTGAAAAAGCCGGGCTTTTGAAAGTTGATATACTTGGTTTGAGGACATTAACAGTTATTGTTAACACCTTAAAACTTATAAAACAAAACTATGGCATTGAGATAAACATAGACGAAATACCTCTTGACGATAAAAAGACTTATCAACTTCTTGGTGAGGGAAAAACTGTCGGGGTTTTTCAATTTGAAAGTTCCGGAATGCAAGAATACCTAAGAAGATTAAAGCCGACCAATATCCAAGATTTAGCTGCAATGAATGCCCTTTACAGACCCGGTCCAATGGATATGATCAACGATTACATTGAACGAAAACATGGAAGGAAACCCGTTGAATATCTTCATCCAAAACTTGAACCAATTTTGAAGGAAACTTTTGGAATTGTTGTTTACCAAGAGCAAGTGATGCAAATTGCGAATCAAATCGCCGGATTTTCACTCGCAAAAGCAGACCTTATGAGAAGAGCGATGGGCAAGAAGGACAAAGAACTTATGGCAAAGCAAAGAAACGAATTCATTGAAGGAGCAGTTAAAAATGGTATAGATAGAAAAACCGCTGAAGAAATTTTTGATATGCTTGAAAAGTTCGCATCCTATGGTTTCAACAAAAGTCATGCAGTTGCCTATGCTTATCTTGCGTATCAAACAGCATACCTAAAAGCCCACTACCCCGCTGAATTTATGGCTGCAACGATGTCAAGCGAATTGAATAACACTGATAAGATAGTTCAGTTCATTGAAGATTGTAGAAGAATGGGAATTAAAGTGTTGCCCCCTGATGTCAATGAAAGTAACCTTGATTTTACAGTTATAGATCAAAAAACAATTCGTTTTGGGCTTGGCGCAATTAAAAATGTCGGTGAAAACGCTGTAAATGAAATTATTCGCGTTAGAAACGAAAGTGGAAAGTTTAAAAATTTATTTGATTTCTGCGCAAGAGTTGACCTAAGAGTTGTTAACAAAAGGGCAATTGAAAGTTTGATCCAAGCAGGAGCATTTGATTCTCTCAATTGTGGGCATAGAGCACAACTTTTGAAATCTATTGAAATAGCAATGAATCATGGGGAAAAAGTCAAAAAAGATATGAAAAATGGGCAATCTGATTTATTTGGTTTCTTCAGCACTGAATCAATTGTTGAAAATTATCCTCCGCTTCCCGATGTGAAACCATGGAATGAGATGGAAAAACTTTCCTATGAAAAAAATGTCTTAGGATTTTATGTCTCGGGACATCCATTGATGAGATATCTTGATGAAGTTGAAACATTTTCAACCGTTAAACTTGGAGATACCGACTCTGTTGTTGATGGACAGATCGTTCGTGCCTGTGGTGTAATAACTGATATGAAAACTAAGCTTGACAAAAACAAAAATCAAATGTTAATTTTTGAGCTCGAAGATTTCACCGGTAAAGCTGAATGCGTTGCTTTCAACGAGGTTTATAAAAATTATTCAAGATATCTCTATATTGAAGGTCTCGTTCTAATCGTTGGTGAAGCAAAAAAACAAGGTAATTCCTTGAGAATCACCGTTAAAGAGGTATATCCACTTGATGAGGTAAGAGAAATCTTCACTTATAAAATCGTCGTCTTCGCAGATAAAAATGAACTACCTGAAAAAGTTGAAAAACTTGAAGAACTCATTAAAAACTATGGCGAGGGAAATTGCTTGCTTGAAATTGATGTTATGGATAAAGAGACAATAGTTCAAAAATTTGAAATCCCACATGTTTTTGTCAATCCATCTGCTGATCTAATAAATGGTTTAAGGGAATTGTTCGGGGAAAAAAGTGTTAAACTAATTCCAAAATAAATTAAAAGGTGATAAAATGGCGAAAAACATTATTGAACTTAACGACCAAAACTTTGAAGATGAAGTGCTCAAATCCGACAAACTCGTTCTTGTCGATTTCTGGGCTGAATGGTGTGCTCCCTGCCGAATGATCGCCCCAATAGTTGAAGAAATTGCGAATGAATATGCAGACAGATTGAAAGTTGGAAAGCTAAATGTTGACTACAATCCAAAAACAGCAATGAAATATGGAATAATGAGCATTCCAACACTCTTGCTGTTCAAAAACGGTCGTGTAATTGAGCAAATAGTTGGAGCAATGCCAAAGAGAAATCTTCTCGCGCGCCTTGAAAAATATCTTTTACCAGCATAAAATATAGAAGGGAGACCAAATCGGTCTCCCTTTTTTACTTTAACTAAAAAGAGCAAGAAATGATAAAAGTTCTATTTCTCTGCACTGGAAACTCTTGTAGAAGCCAAATGGCAGAAGGTTTATTGAGACATTTTGGAAACGATAAATTTGAAGTTTTCTCCGCTGGAACCAACCCATCATTTGTTCATCCGCTTGCAATTGAAGCAATGAAAGAAATCGGAATAGATATCTCAAACCATAGGTCAAAAAGTGTAAATGAATTCATTGAACAAAATTTTGATTATGTGATAACTGTTTGCGATAGAGCTAAAGAAGCTTGTCCCAATTTCCCTGGACAAGCGAAAAAAATTCACTGGAGCTTTGAAGACCCGGCCGAAGCAAGGGGAACAAAGGAAGAAAGAATGAAAGTTTTTAGAAAAGTTAGAGATGAAATTAAAGAGCATATCATTGTTTTTATAAAAGAAATTGAAACAAAATCTCAACTTGAAAATGCTTCTGGCAATTGACATAGGAAATACACACACCGTTTTTGGAATCTACAAAGATGGGAAATTACTCCACGATTGGAGAGTTTCAAGTTTGATAACAAGAACCGAAGACGAAACTTGGCTTTTAGTTAAGTTTTTCTGTAACGATGCGAATGTGAACATAAAAGAGATAACTGGCATTGGGATTTCATCCGTCGTCCCAAATCTTACTGATGTCTTTGTTTGGATGAGCCAAAAACATTTCAAGACCGACCCAGTGATTGTTTCGTCTGATTTAGACCTTGGAATAAAAATTCTATATGATGATCCAAGCGCAGTTGGAGCAGATAGGTTATGTAATGCGGTAGCTGGATATACAAAATATGGTGGTCCCGTGATCATCGTTGATTTCGGAACGGCGACAACTTACGATGTTGTTTCAGAGAACGGAGAATATCTTGGCGGAGTAATAGCGCCCGGGATTGAAACAAGCGCAGCAGAACTTCACCGAAGAGCTGCCAAATTACCCAAAATTGAACTTCACTTTCCTAAAAATGTAATAGGAACAAATACAGTTTCAAGCATGCAATCTGGAATAATGTACGGCGCTGTTGACGCAATGGAAGGGATGATAAAAAGAATTAAAAACATCGTAGGTCAACATACAAAAGTTATCGCAACCGGCGGGCTTGCAAAAACGATAATAGAGAAAACAAACGCAATTGATTTTTACGAGCCCTCACTAGTCCTTGATGGAATTTATATAATCTACAATAGAGTGAAAAACAAAGTTTTCACTCCATAACCTTGATAAGTTTCTTTTCTGAAATGAGAACATCAAGAAGTTCATAAATTTTCACTGGTTTCGTCTTCCCTTTCAAGGTTATCTCACCAATTTCCCTAACATTAAAGTAATCTTTGATTTTCTCGTAAGTATATTCACTTATAATTATGTTTGTCCCAAACTCTTTATTTATCGCCTCAAGTCGCGCCCCAAGGTTTACACTATCCCCTATAACTGTGTAATTAAACCTACCATAACCACCGATATTTCCAACGATCATTTCTCCTGTGTTAATTCCAATTCTCATATAAAGTAAAGGCTTTCCTTCTTTTTTCCATTTAATTCTTAATTTTTCAAGCTCAAATTGCATCTTTAAAGCACAAAGACATGCCCTCAGTGCATGATCTTCATAATAGATCGGTGCGCCCCAGAAAGCAATAATTGCATCCCCAATATATTTATCAAGCGTCCCACCGTATCTAAAAATTACTCTTGTCATTGCTTCAAAATATTCGTTCAAAAAGTTAAAAATAAATTCAGGTGGATATGCCTCACTTATTGTTGTGAAATTCCATAGATCGGAAAATAAAACAGTCATCTCTCTCTTTTCGCCACCCAAACGAACAACCTCGGGATTTGAAATAAGCTGATTCACAACCGAGGGATGAACATAATAGCTAAATATAGTTTTTATAATCTTCTTTTGTTTCCGTTCGGTTAGGTACTGATAAATAACTGAACCGACATATGCAATTGAAGCTCCAAGAACAGGAGAAATAGCCGGAAGAATTAGATTAATTTTAAAAGCGAGTATAGCGATATAAGCCCATATCGCACAAAGAAGAAATAAACTTAAAATTCCCAAAATTTCTGTAATGATTTCAAGACGAACTTTCAAATGTCTAACTGCAATAGCTAAAACAAAACTCAAAAGAGAAAAAATAAAAATTATCAAAAATGAAACGAACCCCGAGGTTTTCGTGATAAACTTTTGCTCAAGAACGGTTGAGATTGCATTTGCGTGGATTTCAACTCCATACATTAGGTTGCTTTCGTCTTTCACAAATGGACTTGGTAAAAGATCACCAAGTTCACCTTTAAACTCTGGAACTGCGCTTCCAACAATCACGATTTTATTTTTGAAAACATTATCCCACAAAAGCCCATAATCAGGACTATCAAATGTGTTTATATCTCCATATTCAATTTCGTCTTTCGTCTTGAAATCCTTATCATCAAGGACATCAATAAAACTTATATATTTGAAACTTCCCGCAGGTCCAGCAAAATTTATAAGCCAAGTTTTATCATCAAATTTTGGAATCTCTAAATTTCCGATCTTGAAAACACCATTCTCAAAAGGATTATTAGGTGGTAAATCATAAATTGAATCAACCGTTAATCCATAGTATAAGAGTAAAACTGTGATCCCAAAGCTTGGAAAAACCGTATCCCCAACTGAAAAGACAGGCACATATCTTCTACAAACGCCATCATGATCGCGCAAAACTTCAACTATTCCAGGATAAGATCCCGATGTTCCAATGAAAATGTTTCTCAGCAAATATCCCGTTTCTATAATTTTACCTTTCATAACCACTCCTCTCGTTTCACGCCCCGCGAGAACAACATTTTCAAATTCTTCAATTGCTTTTCTAAATTCCTCATCATTTTTAGGATCTCTATCAGGAGAATCAAAGTTTATATCAAAGGCAACAATTCTTGCCCCAGCTTTTTTGAGGTTTCTTAATAATCTCGCATAATAGTTCCTCGGCCACGGCCATTTATCTGGAGCTCTATCAAGAGATGATTCATCAATTGAAACGATAACAACATCGGATAAATCAGCAAAATTTGGGGAAACACCCCTGTAATTAAATCGCAAATCTATAGTTTTTAATTCAACCCCTTTCAAAACAGGAATATATTCAGTAATGAAAAAAGAAATTACAGCGCTTAAAAAAGCAACTAACAAGGAAATTTTTAAAATATCATATTGGCCTCTTTTATCCATTTTTCAAAAAGATATTTTGTAAGTTAAATACGCAACCACATCAACATAGTTATAAAACAACAGATTGCAATTTAAATTTAAACTTTGATTTTGAGCAAACTCATAAGAGCCACCAAAATAAATGTAAAGTCGTTTTAAATCCCCCAAACTTGGTGCAAGGTTACCCCAAACCCGCGCTTTCCCGATTCTATAATCAGCCCCACCGCCAAACGAAACATAATTAAATCTTTCATCACGATTTCCGATAAATCTATTCCCTGAACCAAAAACCGCTTTCTTAAACTTTGAATTATTGAAGGCAAAAATGAAATTACCTCGCAGGTTTTCACGAATGTCCGAATATAGCGACAGAGCGAAATTTATATTACTAAAATCCGAATTCAAAATCGTTTTATCATCAGAACCAGATATGGAAAAAGCGAAATTAACTCGGTTTCTGAAGATGTATTCAAAGTTATAACTTACATCAAAACTCAACTTGTTTATTTTGACATTCATCGCTCTAAGTGTATCATTAAAGGACAAACCATTATCGCTCGTCGATTGTGAATATGTTAAAGCCAGATTCGGAAAATTCATAAGCGGGGAATACATTGCGGAAACTTCCCATGTGACAAATTTTGTAGTATAGTCGCGCTGGTTTCTTGTATTGTCTCTTAAATTTTCAAACCTTAAGGTCAAAAACACCTGATTATTTAGCAATCTCAATCTATCAAAAATTCTAAACCCTTGTATATCCTGCCTTAAGTAAGGTTGACCAAAAGATAAATACTCATTTCCGTGAAAGATGTAATCAAACTTAAAAAGGTTTCCGAAATAATTTAAATTCAAGCCAACTTCATACGCAAGAGAAGAAAGCCCAAGTGGATTTATCGGAACTACATACTGATTTATGGGAACAAATTTTTCAATCAATGGACGATATTTTTTAAGATTGTCCCTTAAGTCAGGCGTATCTTTGAAAAGTGAATCAATATCTTGATTAGTCCAACTTTTCGCTTTCAAGTTCTCATTTCTTATACTTAAAGCACCTTGTGCCCTTATTTCTGCTCTCTGATTATCAAACGAAAGCAAGAGGTTTGAACCGAATACGATATTCCTTTGTGGATTTCCCCCAAACTTTATTGATGTTTTATCATCTTCAGAAACAAGATATGAAAAACCAAATTCAAAGTTTCTTCCAAACTTTAAAGCTGGTTTTACAGCGAAAAGATTCCTACTATATGTGCCGTAATTATAAATACGAACCTTCCTATTTGTGCTATCATAAATGCTATTTTGTGGCAATGTCCCCCTTAAACTGTCAATCGGTATTTCTCTCAACAACGAACCTTCAACTTTTCTCACTGTCTCACCGCTTACGATTTCAACTTGGAAGTATCTCAAATCAAGCTTACCATAAAAGCCTCTAACCCTATACCCACTTAACACGAGAGTTGAGAAATTTGGATAAACATCTCCAAAGCCCAATCTAACCCAATCAGATAAATTGCCTTCAATCAAAAATCTGTGCTGTGGTTGAATGTTGTTTCTCTCTTCGGTTGTTAGATATAAATTTGTATTAAAATTTAAAAATCTATAACTACTGTTAAAATTTCCCCTGCCTCTTACATAAAAATATCCGCGATTTTTAACTGATTCCTGCCTTACTTCAATTTCTAAATTCGCCCCATAATTAATTGCTCGTTCCCTCCGTTCAGCTTCAACTGGTGAGATAATCTTGAATTCCCAGGATGTCCGCGCAACGACTTTATCAGCTTTGTCCCTTAAAATTATAGTAGCTTTGTGAACGCCTGGCCTTACCTGAAAATTAACATTATCAGGTATGAAAGTGACAAGTTCTGGGGAAATTACCGACAGGCTTGTTACATCAACATTGTTAAACAAGATCTGAGTTTTTTCAGGATCAAAATTCTCAACATCTATGAGTGAAGCAGAGATGATCAGATCTTCTAAACGGACACTTGCTCCTTTATCCGGGCTCAAAATAATGATCGCTTCAGATTCTTCAGTGGCTGATACCGGTATCTGCATAAACTCTTCTGAGCTTCTGCCTGGGAAATAACTCACCTCCCGATTTTTGTCCATAATCTCAAGGAAAACCTCAAGCAATGGAGCTTTAACATTTTTGCCAGGAATTGTCACAACAATAATGTTTTCCCGAGACAGTGGTATTTCAATTTGATTAAATCTACTTTCTCCAGATACTCTGTAGAATAATTTTGCTTCCACTATCTCTGCCACATTTGTAAATTCAATTCTTAACTTTAGTTCCTCACCACTAACACCTCTTTGAGTTGGGACAATGCTCAAGACATATTTCGTTTGAGCGGGGGAAATAAATGTAAAAAGAAAAGATAAGCAGAAAAAAGCGAGAATTTTGAACATGAGATTATTTTTCTTTTATTTTAATCCTGATCTCTCTTCCTTCCCCCGTTTTACCTCTTATCTCAATTTCTCTTTTTTCAACAGATCTTCTTATTTCTTCAGATCTTTCTCTTTCGTCTTCGGTCATTTCCCTCACTACAATTTCCCCCGCTCTTGTTGATATCCCAATTTCCCCTTCCTCAACAGTTTCACTTAAATTTGAAAATCTATTAAACAAATCAACCGCTCCCTCTCTTACCATCAAAGTGTCAGCTTCAAAACTTGAAAAAAGAACTCCTTCAGTGCCCCTTATCGTAGCAACTGACAAAGGAGTTGTGAATTCAAACTTACCTTTAATTTTTGTCACTTTGAAATCAACTCCACCGTTTTCAATGTTGACCTTTCTTGAATAGTTCCCCTTTGGATTCTCAGCCATAATCTCAAGCACCGTATTTTCACCAACCCTTAAAAAACTTCCATCAAGAAACTTAACAAGAAGAAAAGATTTCTGCTCCGTTTTAACCATCGCTCCAGATATAAGACCGGTTCCTTTCTGCGCAATCTTCCACTCTTGTATTTGAGGAGGTTTATGATATGCTTTATTCTTAACAAGTTGAACAACCGCTATAGTCGGAGCATAATTGACAAAGCCAAAAAATAAAACAGCAAAACCCAAAATTAAAACGATTTTTAAAATATCTTTTTTCATTTTTCCATAAAAAACTTTGTTTTCGTTTATTGTTCTTCAACTAGTATTTCATATCTATCTCTGTCCTTTAAAAATCTGATAATCTCTTCAACCTCCGACGGTGTAGCAGGTCTCCCGTCAATCAAAACCACGAGATCCGAAACAATTCTGCTTAGCAAAGATGCAATTTCAGAATCCCCACTTTGATTTAAAATTCTGATAAGATTCTCAAGCATTTGTCGTTGTTCAGAGGTAAGATTAAATGTTATTCTCGTCGGCGCTGTTGCACCAAATTTTACATCAAAACTCCATATTTCACTTCTAACCTCCTCCCTACCGCGACTTCCCTGAACATATGATTTTACATACCAGAAATATGTTTTACCATCCTCAAGTGGAAGAGCCTCTTGTGGATATTGAACTTGCGTTTCGGTTGTTGTATACCTCCACCTCAAATTTCTATCGCCGGAGACAACTTCCTCAGGTGTCGTCTGATTTGGAAGTTTTTCATAAACTAAAATTTCAAACTCCCTTAAATATGGTGCGAACCATTTGAAAATTGGAAATTGCGTTCTAACTTCGGATTGAGGTCCTGGAGAAACCAGATCAATTCTCGAAGGATTCATCACTTCATAAATTTTTTCCCATGAATCCAAAATTGCTAATTCAGATTCATTCAAAATTTGAATTAAGAATCTATACTTTCCCGCTGGCAATCTCCCAGTTGATTGAGCGAGATCTTTTATCCTTCTTATTTTATCCTCGTAAATTTGAGTTCTCCCACGATCACTTCTTATATTTGTTCGTCCCGATGCAAGATCTTGATTTGTAAAACTTAACACCCCTCTATCAACGGTAAACGGCAAACTCCAAGCGTCAACTAAAATATCCTCTGGTTCATTGCCAACTTTCGCAAAAACTTGAAAGCGTAATTTCAAATTTATTGGTGCCCCAGAATTCGTAATTGTCACAGTAAATAAAAGCGGTAGGTCACTCAATCGGCTAACATTAAGATCAGCGATATTTACTTGATCAAGCGAAGCCGGAGCAGAAACCTGTATTCTAACTTGTCCAAACGCAAATGCAGTAAAAACGATAAAAAGCAAAAATTTATTGATCATGACAAACCTCAAAATTTATTTTCTGTTCATTCTAAATTTAAATATACTCCATTTCTTTATTCAGTGAGCACAGTCACAAGTCAAAAATGAACAATATCATTGTAAAGCACAAATAGCATCAAAATTATTAGAATAACGATACCAGCTTGTTGAATTGCTATTTTAACCTTATAAGAAAGTTCACGCCTTATAACCCCTTCGATCAATAAGATCATAAGATGTCCTCCGTCAAGCCCTGGGAATGGAAATATATTTAGAAATGCCAAGCTTATGCTTAAAATTGCCATAAATCCGAGGAAGGCAGTAAAACCTATATCAGCACTTTGAGTTGCAAACTTTGCAATTCTTATTGGTCCAGCAATTCCTTTCTGAACAGGAATTTCACCAGTTATGAGTTGCTTTATGCCATTTATTGTCAAAGCTGAAATTCTATATGTTTCCCTTAATCCGATCAATAAAGCTTCAAGTGGGTTATAGCTTTCCTTTTTCACTGGACCGTTGTAAAAACTACCAATCTGTATTCCAATTCTGCCATCTGGATCGGGAGTAATTTTTTGCTCAAATGTTTTATCCCCTCGTTTTATTACCAGCGTTAATTCTTTGCCAGCGCTTGCTCTTATTATTGATGTAAGTTGAGCTGGGCTATAGATTTTTTCACCATTTGCCGAAACTATAACATCCTTAGGTTGAATTCCAACCTTTTCAGCTGGGCGACCCGGTTCAACCGCCATTACCGCCGTTTCAATATATTTAGGTAAAATTCCAAGCACTTCCTCCGACGAAAACTCAGCGATTTTTTCTCGCGGGATTAATATAAATAATCTTTCACCATTTCGTTGAACCTCAAATGATAGATTTTTGTTCAAATCATCAACAAAAGCAATTCTTATTATATCATCCCAATAGTTTATTTCCTTCCCATTTAATTTTAGAATTTTGTCTCCCTCTTTGAACCCAAATTCAAAAGCGGGCGAATTTGGAACAACATAACCGACTTCATTCACATCTCTAAATCTTTTCCCTTCAAACATAAAAATAAGCCAGAAAAGAAACACTGCAAGAAGCATGTTCATTATAACACCAGCGGTAATGACGAAGAATTTTTGATGAAAAGGTTTGCTTCTAAATTCGTATGGTTCAGGTTTCGAGCCAACAAACCCAGTATCTAAGCTTTCATCCACCATCCCTGATATTTTCACATAGCCACCGAGAGGAAAAGCAGAAATTCTATAATCTGTCTCACCGATTTTTTTCCCAATTAATCTTGCCCCGAATCCAATTGAGAAAACTTCTACTCGCATTCTTGAAAGCTTCGCAGCTATGAAATGACCAAATTCATGAACAAGGACAAGTACACCAATTGTTACAACAAAATAAAATATTGTTTTTATAACCTCCATAACTAATCTATCACCTCCAAATTTTTTACAAATTTCCTTGTTTCAAAATCCACTTTAAAAATGTCTTCAAGTTCTGGATTGAACTTTGGTTTATGTGCATCAATTGCTCTTTTTATTATCTCCGGTATTTTTGTAAACTTTATTTTTCTGTTAAGAAAAGCTTCAACCGCTATTTCATTTGCAGCATTTAGAACTGTTGGATAAGTTCCACCGAGACGCGCAACTTCATAAGCAATTTTCAAGCATTCAAATTTGTCAAAATCAGGTTCAAGAAATGTCATGTGTCCAAGCTTTACAAAATCAACTCTTTCATAATCTGCATAACTTCTTTCCGGATAAGTCAAGGCATATTGAATTGGAATTTTCATATCTGGAACTCCAAGCTGCGCTTTTATAGACCCATCAACAAATTCAACCATTGAATGAATTATTGATTGTGGATGAATCACGACTTTTATCCTATCAACTGGCAAACCGAAAAGCCAATGTGCCTCAATTACCTCAAGCCCCTTATTCATCAAAGTTGCAGAGTCAATGGTTATCTTGTTTCCCATTCTCCAATTCGGATGTTTAAGTGCTTCTTCAACAGTTACATTTTCAAGTTCAAGTTTATCTTTGTAAAGAAACGGACCTCCAGAAGCAGTCAAAATTATCTTATTAATATCCGAAACATCTTCACCAACAAGACATTGAAAAATTGCGTTATGTTCACTATCAACAGGAATAAGCTCAACACCATTTTCTTTTATCAATTTCGTAATTATCTCACCAGCAACGACAAGCGTCTCTTTATTCGCAAGAGCGATTCTTTTCCTACTTTCAATTGCCTTTATAGTTGGCTTCAACCCAGAAAATCCGACAAGAGAATTTAGAACAATATCAACATCATCTCTGCTTACGATTTCAAGCAATCCCTCTTCACCAGAAAGAACTTCAATCTCACCATTTACAAAATTTGAAAATTCTTCGGCTTTTTGTTTGTCAAAAATTACTATCCCTTTCGGCTTTAAAGATTTTACCTGTTCAAAGAGAAGATCTATATTCTTATTAACAGCTAAATATGTTATTCTAAATCTATCTGGAAACTTTTGAACGACTTCAATAGCATTTTTTCCTATGGAGCCAGTTGACCCTAGGATTGCTATATTTTTCATCCTTGTAAGAAAATTTATTGAAATTTATAACTAAAAGAATTTATGAAACTACATAAAATAAAACAAATTACCCCCAAACTGTTCCGGTGGTTTAAAAAATCACTTACCTTGAAGCGAAAAATCCTACTTCACCAAAACCATCTTTCTCATAGCCATAAACTTACCCGCTTGAATCTTGTAAAGATAAACACCTGAGGGTAAACTATTCGCCTCAAACTTTACAATATGCACGCCAGCATCAAATTCACCTTCTACAATAGAAGCTACAAACCTCCCGAGAACATCATACACCTGGAGTTTAACATAATTTCTCTCCGGTAAAATAAATTTTATCAAAGTTCCTGAATTAAATGGATTTGGATAATTCTGCTCAAGTGAAAATTTAAGTGGAACTTCATCAAGCTCGGCTAAGGTAATTCTTCCACCAATTTGCAGATCATCAAGAAAAATTTCTCCTTCCTTATCAGCACCTTGAACTTGTCTTATAACTACGCTATGAAATTGTTTGCTTGTGCCCGGAATTAAAGAAATAGGATAAGAGACAAATCGCCAACCATACCAATTTATGGATCCAAGGTTAACAATGTAATTATTTGGATTATAGAACCAAAATTCAAGTTGATTTCCACTCAAATCGCCGTATATCCACATTCCAATTTCTCCACCAGCGTCGGTTATCCCTGGTCTTGATGAATTAAAGACCCTAACAACACCTCCACTTTCACCCGTAAATTTATATGTTAATTTCCCCGAATTTGAGCCACTTATTTTCTTTTCTGTCGTAATAGCAAAATTTGTTGCACTCGTATCAATTCCTACTGTGCTTCCACTTTGACTTGGTCTCCACCAAGGATCGATTACCTCAAAAGAGTCAATCACGCTCCCACGCTGAAAGATACCCTGCTCCGTTCTAAATGTAAATACATAATCAGATGTAGTAGCATTTCCGAATAAATCTTTCAAACCAGCCAAAAACTTAACTTTATAAATTTTATCCCTTGAAAGCAAACTTGCCGGTCTGAAAGTTACAATGCTTTTATCATCTTTAATCACATGCTTTCCGGATGTGATTGAAACAATTTGTTCGTTTTCATCAACCAATCTCACTTTACCTGCCAAACTCGTGCTTTCAAGGGGTTCATCAAAAACAAATTTCATCTCCGCATAAACACTTACATTATCGCCAGTTGGATATCCCTTGTCAACAACCGGCGCTTGAACATCGGGAGCAGTTGTAGTAAACTCTATGTAATACGGATCACCACCAACACCATCACCATCTGCGTCAATTTTAAGTCCGAAAACGCTCTTTGCGCCAGTGTCAATTTTTATTGTGTATGTAGTTGAAAATTCCCAAAACTTATTAGGTTTTATTTCAAGTGTTCTTTGGTCTGAACTCCACACAAATGTCACGGTATCTCTTGGACTTATAATGATATTTGATTCAACAGAAGATTTATCCATTGGGACCGAGAAACTAATAACAACTGATTTATATGCTTTGAAATTCCTGGCTCCGTACGAAGGTATAACAGAAACAACTCTCGGCGGTGTTTGATCTGCTCGAATTAAATTGAGATAATAACTCCAGTTCCACCCTGGACCAGGATCCGTGTGATTATTGCAAGATGTTGGATAAGTTGACGCCGGATCATAAGTAGCAAAATCCCATTCTTGACGAACTACCGGCCACTGCGGTTGCTGCCAAAAATTATGACCAATTATATGATTGCTATCTACTGGAATTGTCCATCTATTGACCATATTTCTTACAAGTTTCGCAGATTCAAGATACATTACCGGAGTAAACCATACGCTTGGATTTTCAATCAAACCTTCGTGCTCAATTCCAAGTGTGAAACGATTCCAACATCTTGCATGCCAAGCCATGTCTCTTTCCCTGACAAGTTGAACTATATATCCATCCGAGCTACGAATTACATAATGTGCACTCGCACTTGAAGCTGGATTTTTCAACCACGATACAGCGCCCGCAAAGCTTCCTTGAGTTACATGAATCACAATTCTCGTCGTGTGAGGTCTATTTGCCGTATAATTCGGGCTCGGATCCCAAACCGCTGGAGGATAATCTTCTGAACTTATTTCATCTGGTTTTACAATTTTCAATCCTGCTTTCTCAAACAAATCATGTGGAAAAATTGACATATCAATTTCCTTTCTCTCAATCGTGATCCCAAAACCTTCAAATCCAGTTGACAAAACTTTGTAAACATCATAAGCAAAAATTTGTGCTATCTCAGGTTGTGGAATACCACTAAATTTCGCAACAATATCTTTGTATTCTTCAAGTTTTGAAATCCCTTTCTTTAATCCTTTCTCCCTTGAAAGTTTCGCAATTAAAGCAGCACCAGCCCTTATGTTTTGATAAACATCTTTTTTAAC
>JBCNVC010000230.1:0-1405 GCA_039630395.1 Candidatus Kryptonium sp.
GGGCTTAAAACCGGGCTATCCAGATTATCTTGCTTTAAAACTTTTCCTGTCTCAATCCCACACAGTGGGCTTAAAACCCTCGAGGGAGCCAAAGGCTCCCTCAAGCAATTAGGAGTCTCAATCCCACACAGTGGGCTTAAAACACCTTTAGTTAAAGATTTTATTCAGATATTAAAAAAGTCTCAACCCCACACAGTGGGCTTAAAACAGACCGTTCCCGGTCTCCACTTCACAGTGGTGAGCGGATCTCAACCCCACACAGTGGGCTTAAAACCTGCTGACCGGAGACAAGGTGCCCAGAGGGGGGCACCTGTTTCAATCCCACACAGTGGGCTTAAAACGTTATATGCTCGGACCCAGAGTTCTCTGGGTCCAAGGAAGTCTCAATCCCACACAGTGGGCTTAAAACGTAGCGGTAGCAAGACACATAGGACTTGACCCTATCAAGAAGGAAGTCCACTTCGTGCCTTTCAAAGGCTCAGTTCAGCTTGTGGTTTCCTACACCGAGTATATCAAGCGTGCGGAGAGGTCTGGCAAGCTCCGTGGATGGGAGACTACCATGGGCGAAGACAGTATAGGCACTTATGCGGAGGTAGTCATATACCGCAAGGACTGGGACTTTCCCTTTAAATGGAGGGCATACCTTCAGGAAGTGCAAAGAGACACTGCCACCTGGAAGTCTTCTCCACTCTTTATGCTTCGCAAGACTACTATAGCTCAAGCGTTCAGACTTGCATTTCCAGAGGAAGTGGCTCACATGCCTTACACAGAAGAGGAAGCCATAAGCATCAACGGAGAAGAGTTTCCAGCGGAGGAAGTCAAGCAAATCCGCATGATAACTGAAGCTCAGCAAAAGAAGATAAGGGTTCTTCTGAAAGAGCTGGGTGTAAAGGAAAGAAGTGAAATCCTTGAGCTGATATCCAGCATCATCAACAGAACTATAGAGAGTTCTACAGAGTTGACCGTGGAAGAAGCAAGCAAGGTCATAAATGCTCTTGAGACAGAGCTTAAAGCCAGACAGGAGGTGCAGGAGTGAAGCCTTCCTCCTTATTCGTTGCCATTCCCTGCCTTCGGGCAGGGCTTTTTACAAAACAAAAGGAGGTAAACCATGAGGATACTTGTTAACCACACAAATCATCCAAGCACAAACTGGCATCCAGCACAGAAAGAAGGCTGGGATGCCATAGTGGACATTGCTTTCCCAAACATTCCACCTCAGTGGAGTGAGGAGGAACTAAGGAAGTTTGCGAGAGAGAAATTTTTGGAGCTCAGGGATGTAATAAGAAACTACGGAGCAGAAGTCTGGGTCTGTTTACAAGGAGAATACAGCTACTGCTATCTGATGTTTGACATGCTTGCAAGCATGCCACCAAGCAACCTCAAGGGCTTCGCTATACCAACCACT
>JBCNVC010000231.1:0-886 GCA_039630395.1 Candidatus Kryptonium sp.
ACTGCCTCCTTTGCAAGTCGTTTGCTTAAATTTTCAACTATTTGAAGAGGTGTTGTTCCTTTATCAACTTCAATAAAAGTACCATCAGGCAATTTAACCTTTATCTTCTCCATATGAAGCGGGGATCTTTAGATTTTTCCTCAAAATTTTTGTAAAAATAATAAAAAATCAAAGGAAAACCAAACCTATTTTTCTTATCTTGCAACTTTAAAAGCTTTTAAGCCTGCAAAAATTGCATCTTCGCCGAGCTCTTCTTCAATTCTTAATAGTTGATTATATTTAGCGATTCTGTCTGTTCTTGAGGCAGAACCTGTTTTTATTTGTCCAACATTTGTTGCTACAACAAGATCAGCTATTGTGGTGTCTTCCGTTTCACCGGACCTATGGCTTACTATCGCTGTATAACCATTTTTCTTTGCAAGTTCAATACAGTCAAGTGTTTCCGTTAATGTGCCAATTTGATTTAGCTTTATCAGGATAGAGTTTGCGATCCCTTTTTCAATACCTTTCGAAAATATCTCAATGTTGGTCACAAAGATATCATCACCAACAAGTTGAACTTTATCTCCAAGTGCTTGGCTTAACATTTTCCAGCCTTCCCAATCATGCTCAGACATTCCATCTTCAATCGAAATGATTGGGTATTGTCTTACTAGGTCTTCATAAAATTTTACCATTTCTTCAGATGTTTTCTCGCTTTTGTCTGATTTAAAGAAAACATATTTACCATTTTGATAAAATTCACTTGCTGCACTATCAAGTGCAAGGTAAACATCAGAGCCGGCTTTGTAACCTGCTTTTTCTATCGCTTCAAGTATAACTTCTATGGCTTCAACATTTGATTTTAAATCTGGCGCGAATCCACCTTCATCGCCAACCGCGGTAT
>JBCNVC010000231.1:896-1404 GCA_039630395.1 Candidatus Kryptonium sp.
CAAAGGAACTGGCAAAACTTTTGCGTTTACGCCACCAATATACCTGTAGAGTGGAATTCCAAGGTGATTTGCTGCTGCTTTTGCAACCGCAAGCGAAACACCAAGTATTGCATTTGCACCAAGCCGTGATTTATTCGGTGTCCCATCAAGTTGAATTAGAAATCGGTCAATTCCAACTTGATCAAGAGCATCCCATCCTTCAAGTTCCTCGGAAATTATATTGTTAACATTTTCGACTGCTTTTAAAACACCTTTGCCAAGATATCTTTTTGAATCACCGTCTCTTAGCTCAAGTGCTTCATTTTCGCCCGTAGAAGCGCCACTTGGGACAGCTGCGCGTCCCATTGCACCCGATTCAAGGTAAACATCAACTTCAATTGTTGGGTTTCCTCTTGAATCAAGAATCTCACGTGCTTGAATGTCAACTATTGTCGTAGACATGATACTTTTTATTTTTGTTTTTAATTTGAGTTAATTATATCAACAAAATTATGAAAAATCAATTTTT
>JBCNVC010000232.1:0-1390 GCA_039630395.1 Candidatus Kryptonium sp.
TTCTCACAAGAGTGCGGGGTAAAATTTTTTCCGAAATTTAATTTTATGTTTAAATTCCACACTGGTTCGATTCTCACAGTTAAAACAAGTGAAGTTAGTGCAAATGTTTGCAGTTTAAATTCCACACTGGTTCGATTCTCACCATATTCATAAGCTCTGTCAAGTTCCTCAATGTAAGTGTTTAAATTCCACACTGGTTCGATTCTCACTTTAGGTTTAAAAATTAACATAACTGATTTTGTATAGTTTAAATTCCACACTGGTTCGATTCTCACGCAACATTTTTACATTTACAATTTCAAATACAAAAACGTTTAAATTCCACACTGGTTCGATTCTCACTTTAAATAACCGCGCGGTTAACTTGTTATTAACCGCGGTTTAAATTCCACACTGGTTCGATTCTCACCCGATTACCCCTTCTCCTAACTCAAAAGTCAAACTGCGTTTAAATTCCACACTGGTTCGATTCTCACGTTGCGCAAAGATTGAAAATAAGTAAAAACAATGTTGTTTAAATTCCACACTGGTTCGATTCTCACTCTTAATCAAATCCAGAGTATCCACTTTCTTGAGGTCGTTTAAATTCCACACTGGTTCGATTCTCACGCTCCTGAAATGTAATTACTGATAAACGCTTGAATTTGTTTAAATTCCACACTGGTTCGATTCTCACAAAATTATCATACCTTTATATTTTTTGAGCTTTTCAGTTTAAATTCCACACTGGTTCGATTCTCACACGGATCGCTTTTAAGCGACCGCAACAAAATGACCGTGTTTAAATTCCACACTGGTTCGATTCTCACATCAGTTAATCCAAACAGTGAAAAAACAAGCGATTGGTTTAAATTCCACACTGGTTCGATTCTCACTCTATCCACCGCCTCAAATAAATCATACTCTTCATGTTTAAATTCCACACTGGTTCGATTCTCACATACGAGAAAATTAGAAAATTATGTTGACATTGCAAGTTTAAATTCCACACTGGTTCGATTCTCACCGAGATAAGTGCGAAGGATTTCATAGGCAGAGTTGTCGTTTAAATTCCACACTGGTTCGATTCTCACCGAGGAAAATTATAGAAGCTTTGGATGTGGTTGGCGTTTAAATTCCACACTGGTTCGATTCTCACCAATTCATTAATTGAAGCTGACAATTTAAACACATAATTTCCCGCGTTTAAATTCCACACTGGTTCGATTCTCACAGCCTGCGTTTTAATTCCTCAAGAGGGCATTCAAGAGTTTAAATTCCACACTGGTTCGATTCTCACTGAAACTGCTCATCACCTAAAAACACACACAAAAGGTTTAAATTCCACACTGGTTCGATTCTCACATCTTGCGGTAAAGCACCGCTTACATTATTCAACGAGTTTAAATTC
>JBCNVC010000233.1:0-1368 GCA_039630395.1 Candidatus Kryptonium sp.
AAGGCTATGATAGTGAGTATGTTTTTGGGTGGGTTGAGTTTAGGTGATAAGTATGGCTGATAGGTGGGGGTATGGGGTTTCCGGGTAGTATTGGATTCATTATTGGACAGAGCGACAAATCATGGAATTTCTGTATACTATCCTTAAATGCTCTTTGATATGGAAAACCCACAGGGATTTGACCCCTATGAAGTTCTTGTAAGTCTTGTTGTGCCCAGACCTATAGCATGGGTTTCAACTGTTAGTAGAGAAGGCATCCCCAACCTGGCACCTTTTAGCTTTTACAATGCGGTCTGTGATGAGCCTCCTGTTGTTATGTTCTCTATAAGCAAGAGAGAGGGAGGGGTTAAAAAAGACACTGCGAGGAACATACTTAACATGGGCGAGTTTGTAATAAACTTTGTTTCTGATAACTTTCTTGAAAAGGTAAAAATAACCGCGCAGGATTATCCCCCGTGGGTAGATGAATTTGAAAAAGCTGGTCTACAGAAAGCCAGGTGCTATAAGGTCCAGGTTCCGAGGGTGGCAGGAACAAAGGCATGGCTCGAATGCAAACTTTTAAAGCACGAGGAGCTCTTTGAATACGACCTTATCTTCGGTAGAGTGTTGTTTGCAGGTGCTGAAAGCCTTGATGTAGATAAACTCAAACCCATAGGCAGGTTTGCTGGAAAGTTCTGCAAAATCATTGAGATAAATCAAGACTCAAAAGGTGCATAAAGATAAAATATTTTCCATGGCTAAGGTGAAGATCAATAAAAAGATGCTGGACATACCCGTGGGGGAAAAATTTGGAGATCACCACCATGACATAGAAAAGGCTGGAGTAGAATTCGGTTGCACTGATGGTCAATGCGGTGTGTGCGTATGCACCGTTGTAAAAGGTCTTGAATGTCTGGCAGAACCTTCTGAACAGGAAGAAGAAACCCTCTGGCGTATAGGGGAATACGAGGAAAACAGAAGACTTACCTGCCAGCTAATTATAGAAAAGGAAGGATGCGAAATAGAGTTAGAGACCGATTAACAGGTGCACTCTTTTATTCCCAGCTTTCTGTATAGGCTTACCACCGGGCACCATCCAGTGAAGGCGGATTGTATCTGATTGAGTGCCATGAAGACTATGAAAGCCTTCCAGAACCAATGTATATCTGAAGGCAATATGGCTACAAGAAATACCAGTAAAAGCACAGCACCAGAGGTAAACCTCAAGGCTCTATCCATGGTCATCCTTCTACCTCCTGATTAAGTGTATAAGAATATTCTAATTATTATACGTCGGGTGAGAAATTAAGCCAAGTTCTTTTTCCTGAAGAAGCTATAAGCAATAGAGCAAGCATACAAATAACACAAAAGCGTAATACCCTTACGCCA
>JBCNVC010000234.1:0-1367 GCA_039630395.1 Candidatus Kryptonium sp.
ATTTTACCGTGGGTTTGAATCGAACCTGTGAGGGATTGAAACGATTTGCTTTGCATTTGCTTAATCTCGTCAGGGAGATGTTTGAATCGAACCTGTGAGGGATTGAAACAAGAAAAACAGGAGAAGGCGTGAGGGGACGAAGAAGAGTTTGAATCGAACCTGTGAGGGATTGAAACAACTGGTTAATTATGAGGAAGTATGGGCTCAAAAGGAGTTTGAATCGAACCTGTGAGGGATTGAAACAAACAACTTAAAACCCTACCCCTTTTAAAACACTACGTTTGAATCGAACCTGTGAGGGATTGAAACCGCCCTCGTAGCCTGTTCCAGAGCAAACAATAAACCTGTTTGAATCGAACCTGTGAGGGATTGAAACACCACCGAGGTTTTGGATAAGGTATAAACCAAGTGGGTTTGAATCGAACCTGTGAGGGATTGAAACAGCTTGTTTAAGTAAACGATAACCTCCTCTCTCGGAGTTTGAATCGAACCTGTGAGGGATTGAAACAATTGTTCCGTCATTCTCATTTTTTTCTCCTTTTTTGTTTGAATCGAACCTGTGAGGGATTGAAACGTTTTTGTGTTTAACAAATAAGACCTTGTCTATTGGAAGTTTGAATCGAACCTGTGAGGGATTGAAACTGCTGATTTTGCGGAGGAGTTAGCCAAGACGCAATCGTTTGAATCGAACCTGTGAGGGATTGAAACGGCAAAAGAGTTGGTTCAGATTGTTCAGGAGGTAGGGTTTGAATCGAACCTGTGAGGGATTGAAACCACAATGAGGGACAAGGCAATAAACAAGGTAATAGAGTTTGAATCGAACCTGTGAGGGATTGAAACAAAAAAGATTTAAGCGCTCGCGCCTGTCAACGGAATGTTTGAATCGAACCTGTGAGGGATTGAAACTTTCCATTATTTTGTATATTTTTACAATATCCATTACATGTTTGAATCGAACCTGTGAGGGATTGAAACACTGTTTCTAAAGCTCTTTTCAGTTTTCGCAAGTCCTCGTTTGAATCGAACCTGTGAGGGATTGAAACAATTCCTTTCCAAGTGTAAAGTATCGTATCATTTGAAGTTTGAATCGAACCTGTGAGGGATTGAAACTGGGCGCTTTTTATAGCAATTCTGTTTCTAAAATTCGTTTGAATCGAACCTGTGAGGGATTGAAACCCTAAGCTGAACCTTTGAACGTCAGAAACGTTTCTAAGTTTGAATCGAACCTGTGAGGGATTGAAACGAAATTGTTTTTACTCGTAAACCTACACGCCTATATGTTTGAATCGAACCTGTGAGGGATTGGGGTATGTTTGATTTTGTTTGTTGGTTTGTGTGGTTGTTGAGTTTGGAGTGTGTTTGTAATG
>JBCNVC010000235.1:0-1365 GCA_039630395.1 Candidatus Kryptonium sp.
GTTGTATATTTCGAAAGGCTTTCCATCTGACCTTTTCAAATGTATAAGAAAGTCATAATCCCCTCCCTTCGGGTATGAATTTAAAACAGTAATACTGTTTATGTTTTTGTTTATTATGGCAAGTTCTGATAAAAGTTTTAGAAGAATGGGTGCCAGTTCTTCACTTTGTATAATTACACCTACTTTTCCATTCAAGGCCTTGAGAAACTCTTGAATTTGAGTAGGTTTTTTGTGGATTTTACTCCAATAAAAGTAGGATTTATCAAATACGCTGAGGGCGGATTGGGTTACTGCACCAAAACAATTATCAGAAGATGTGAAGTTAACAAGGTTTACAGATAGATTGTTTCTCCCATAAACCAACTCGCTGAATGGGATTTCTATGTCAATAGATTTTTCTCCGCTGTTACCCTCTAAAGGGTAGGCATTTATAAGGTTATCGTTTATGTATATTCTCAATTCCATTTTGTCCCTTTGATGCTGTGGTGTATGAGCGTAAAAGAGCCTAAGAAATAATCTATCAGGTATACCCCCAATCCTTGCTGTATCCACCGGAATGCTAATGGACAGATTGCCTACTCCGTGCACTGTGGTGCTTTTTATTCCGAGATCCTTGAAAGATAATCTGTCGTAGGTTTCCTTATCTTTTGTAGCTCCCACGTTAATAAGACTTACTTCTTTACCAAAGAGTAATTGCTGATATTCCTTAATAAAAGCAATTAGTCCTTCTCCGGGCACATAGAGGGTTTTGTTATCTATATAACTATTCTGACCTTGAGATAGTTCAATCCTATCACAATCACCTTCACCCCATATGAATGTTTTAGGAATTCCTGATATGACATTTACATAATAAGCCAGGGGCAGAAGCTGTGTATTCTTTATGCATAACTTTTTCGAATAACTTCTTAAGAAGCTGTATATATCTTGTGTATCCCTGTAGAAAAACTCTAAATAACTCTCCCGAGCATCTATCATAAGATATGCCTTATCTGAAAAAACATCCTCACATATGTTGTTTGAAACTCTGAGATTTCCTATAATTGATACCTTTATAAAGGCTTCTCCTTTAACTGGTTTGAGTGTTAGACTCACACTTTTATCCAGTCCCTTTGCGGGTAGCGAAAGGGTTGGTTTATCATTGACTGCTATGGTTATAGTTGAATCTTCCCTCAAAAACCCAGGTGCTTTTAGATGTATGTTTACCTTTACCTCTACCAGATTATAATAGGACGGTATGTAAAAATCATACTTTGGATTTATGCCTTTTATCACCAAATCATCACCCAGAAGATTGGCTTCTTTAAAGTTGTAAGCAGAGTAACTCACGTCTTTTAATAAGGGTTCTATGTTGCTTTCGTTTAT
>JBCNVC010000236.1:0-1321 GCA_039630395.1 Candidatus Kryptonium sp.
TCGATTCAAACGGGCTTTTTTATCCCTCAATAGAAGAGGGGGTAACCGTTTCAATCCCTCACAGGTACGATTCAAACTTGGAAAAATTCTTGAAAATAAAATATCAGAAAAAGTGTTTCAATCCCTCACAGGTTCGATTCAAACGAGGGGGCTTTGGTGCAAGTGAGAAAGAACGATTTCCCGTTTCAATCCCTCACAGGTTCGATTCAAACTTACGCAAAATTTGAGCAACTGTTGGACAGCAACATGTTTCAATCCCTCACAGGTTCGATTCAAACTACTTAAAACTTCTACCGACTTTATAATTTCCATTTTGTTTCAATCCCTCACAGGTACGATTCAAACAAGATTTGCGAAAAGTTAAAAGGGCGCTGGAAATAGTGTTTCAATCCCTCACAGGTTCGATTCAAACTCCTTTTTAATATCTATTTAGGGTGCTGACCAATAAGTTTCAATCCCTCACAGGTACGATTCAAACCTCGTTTCCCCGCTCTTGCTCCCATATTGGCAAGGGTGTTTCAATCCCTCACAGGTTCGATTCAAACGACCTGCTAATATCAAAACTTTTCTAATTTCTTTCAGGTTTCAATCCCTCACAGGTACGATTCAAACTTATTTATTACGAAATCGCGAGAATGGTAAATACGCAGTTTCAATCCCTCACAGGTTCGATTCAAACTTACGCCAGTATTTTGAGGATAATTTGCCAAGATTGTTTCAATCCCTCACAGGTTCGATTCAAACATGATTTAAAACGCAGGTTATTTATTAGCAAGAGCGGTTTCAATCCCTCACAGGTTCGATTCAAACTGTTTTAGAAGACCTCTTCAATCGGGCCAAATCTTGTTTCAATCCCTCACAGGTTCGATTCAAACGGGGAAAATTGAAAAGGGCAGTAAAGATTATGTGTGTTTCAATCCCTCACAGGTTCGATTCAAACTATTGATGCTCCCTGTGAAAAATGCATTCCCTGAATTTGTTTCAATCCCTCACAGGTTCGATTCAAACAGGTTATCCAGAAAGTTAATGAAATAAAGCAAAGCAGTTTCAATCCCTCACAGGTTCGATTCAAACGTTGCGTGTGGGTTTCGTGGTAGGTCTTACATTGGTAGTTTCAATCCCTCACAGGTTCGATTCAAACACAGTATAAGAAACTATTAATTCAAAACGGAAAGCAGTTTCAATCCCTCACAGGTTCGATTCAAACTTTTTATTTTTTGCCTGCGCCTGGTGGCGCTTGCGTGCGTTTCAATCCCTCACAGGTTCGATTCAAACCCACGGTAAAATAATACTTCAATAAAACTAACTCACACACTCAAAT
>JBCNVC010000237.1:0-1310 GCA_039630395.1 Candidatus Kryptonium sp.
GAATTTATCAATCTAATGCTTGATCAAATAAAAGAAAAAGAAACCCAACAAACCGAAACCGAAGAAAAAGAAGAACCCTAACATAATTACAAATTCACCATGACAAGGGAAGAACTTAAAAAGCGACTCGAAGAACTATTACTCCAAAGACAAGATCCCATGTGTATAGTAATCAAAGGAGAGTGGGGAATAGGGAAGACATACCTATGGAAAGAATTTATAGAAGCAAAGAATACTAATTTTAAACACATCTACATTTCACTCTTCGGAAAAAACTCAATAAGCGATATTAAAATTGATTTTGTTGTTCAATTCTTTACAAAAACATCTATATTTAAAAAAATCTTGGGCTTCTTTAAAAACCTGGATATGCCGATACCAAAATTCAAGTTTCAAACTCAATTAGTATTGGAAAACCTCTTTTCAATTATACCCCATAAACAAACAAGGAAAATCATCGCTTGCTTCGACGAATTTGAACGAATGTCCAAAAACATAAATCTATTAGAGATACTCGGATTCATGTCTTATCTCAAAGATAATTTAGGTTGTAAAGTCGTTGCTATCTTGAACGAAGATTTCCTAAAAGAAAATCAAGATTATTCTAATGTTTATGCAAGATTCAAAGAAAAGATAATAGATTTTGAAGTTACCCTTGCCCCTTCAACAGACGAAAACCTATCTGTCGTTTTCAATAAACTAAATCCACCCGACTCAATTAAAAATTCAATGAAAAAATTTATCGCAATTACCGGAAATCAACTCAAAAATATAAGAATCATAGAACGAATGATAAGAGACGCCATGCACGATTTTTCATTCGTAAATGATTTGAAAATAGAGAACGAAATTAAAGAAAACCTCTATTTACAATTTTTCTCATTCCTTTATCCTTATATAAAGTATCAAATATCTCCCGAAAATTTTATACAAACAATAACCAATATTTTAAACAAAAAAGAAAAAAGCTTTGTACAAAATCAAGAGGCACTTGAAGATCCTATCATAAATCAAATTGCATATCAAATATATTCCGACAACTTGGGTAATATTGATTTTTCTATGCTTCAACTTATGGAAACCTATACTACCTCCGGCGGACTAAATGAACCTCAAAAAGAAGAAATTAAAAAATACCTTGAGAACAAAAATAGTGCATACAACATATCCAAAAAAATAGAAAATCTAATCAACGAACTTATTTATAATTTCAATAAACCAGCTAACGAAATTTACAACGAAGCCAAAGAATTTTTTAACAGCGAGGAAATAAAATCACTATTTATCCAATATGAAATGTTTTTCATTTT
>JBCNVC010000238.1:0-1299 GCA_039630395.1 Candidatus Kryptonium sp.
CACACCTCCAAATGATTCAGCGTACCCCTTACCTTTATCCTACCACCTTCCCGCGAAAAAGTTTCACCCCACCTATCAAACTCTTCAACCGCAACTTTACCCCTGAGCACAAACCTCAAAAATTTCACCGCTGCTTCATAAAGCCCAATAACTTTAACCCTCGAAACATCAAACTTCGGCGCAAAAACTAAACCATTCGGATAAATCCAAATCTCTTTGAAATCTTCGGTTCTGATGACAAGCGATGCGTTTTCAAAACTCGCCCGTGCAAACATTTGCACAAATCTAAAACACTGTTTTTAATAAATCATCTACCATTTCAATAACATCTTTATCTTCCTCAAATACAAGAACATCAACCGCTACCTGCCCCTCCTTTCTGATTTTAATCACATCTCTATGAGCCACAATTCCAATATCCCCGCTGTATCTTATGCTGTTGAATCCAGATCCCACGGAATACAACACGCTGAAAGGCTCAAAACTGAAAGCGTAAATGTATTCATTTACCTTTTCAACCTTCATCCTCCCGAGGTTTTCATCAATTACATCATAAAACCACTCATATATAGGTTCAGCCCCTTTCGTTATACCACTTCCAGCAATGTAATACAACTTGCTTTTTGAAGGAGTAAATTCAGCGAAGATGTCCCCACCCTTAACCATTGCGATAAGTTTACTACCCCTGCTCTCAAACCTCAACATATCCGCTGGCACAGCTATCCCATACCCAACCACAAACTCCACTCCAACATCCCTGTAATCCCCACTCTCTATGTATTTCTTGAACACATCCGTAGTTTCAAATTCAATTGATGTGCTAAAACGCCAAACATTGAACTCCAAACTGTATCCCTTTTTCAAATGCATCGAGACATAACCATCAGGTTTAGCTATCACATCAAACTCGCCACTTGCAAGGTAAACTTCCCCACCAACCTGCTTGTAAATCTTCGTCTCCACAACCTCAAAACCACGCTTCAAAACCGCATCAATAAAATCGTGAACATCCTCCGCTATCCCCACCACATCCTCAATCTCCTTTTCCTTTTTCTTATCAAGCCTAATAAGCCTGCTCCTTCCATCAACTGTAACCTCAAACTCCAAACCAGCACTGCGAAACCTGAATACCCGCCCATCAAAACTTGTTCCTACCATCTTAATAACCTCAGTATTTTTTTAAAATTTCGTGCAAACATTTGCACTAAAAAATTAAACTTCTCAAAATCTTGTTATTTTTCCGGAAAATTTCAGAGACGATTCCTTCCTTTTCAAATTTACCGTTCAAAATTATTGCCC
>JBCNVC010000239.1:0-1285 GCA_039630395.1 Candidatus Kryptonium sp.
AACAAAACCCTGTAAATCGGATATGTTATTTTCTTAAATGTGAGAATCGAACCAGTGTGGAATTTAAACGGTGAAGTATGTCGGCTAAAGATTTAAAAGAAATAAGTGAGAATCGAACCAGTGTGGAATTTATACGTGGCTGGTGGCGATGTGAGTTTCAATGATGCTGATGTGAGAATCGAACCAGTGTGGAATTTAAACCAACCTCGGCAAAAGCGCCCGATAAATAAACCTTTGGTGAGAATCGAACCAGTGTGGAATTTAAACCGGCTTATGCTGGGTCAAGCGCAGTTGTTTATGTAAGGTGAGAATCGAACCAGTGTGGAATTTAAACACTTTTGCTTCGCTGGCTTCTTCTCTGCACCTGTTTGTGAGAATCGAACCAGTGTGGAATTTAAACAGTTTTCAAAAACATAGTTTCCATTGCTGTTCCTATGTGAGAATCGAACCAGTGTGGAATTTAAACAACGCAAAATATCTCAAATACAAACATCTCTTTGCTGTGAGAATCGAACCAGTGTGGAATTTAAACAACCCCAGGATCATAAAGATTTGCCGTTCCGAAAACGGTGAGAATCGAACCAGTGTGGAATTTAAACATATGACTTGAGCACTTCATCATACCCTTTAATTAGGTGAGAATCGAACCAGTGTGGAATTTAAACCCCTCTTTGCACGCAAGATTATATATTTTTCCATTTGTGAGAATCGAACCAGTGTGGAATTTAAACGAACCTGGCGAATACAGGGTTCATTATTTGGTGGCAAGTGAGAATCGAACCAGTGTGGAATTTAAACAAGCATAAGTCGTGTTTGTATAACCCAACGGCGAAGCGTGAGAATCGAACCAGTGTGGAATTTAAACATCTTCTCCGTCTAAAACGATATCTCTCCGAAATAATGTGAGAATCGAACCAGTGTGGAATTTAAACCCGTAAACCTCGCATTTTACCTCTTCCGCTGGCACGTGAGAATCGAACCAGTGTGGAATTTAAACCAACGGAAAATAAAGGAGAGTATTGATTTTTATGCTTGTGAGAATCGAACCAGTGTGGAATTTAAACTTTTGTTGCTCAAAACTTTTCCAAATCTTGCTTTAAGTGAGAATCGAACCAGTGTGGAATTTAAACCATCTTTTACTTCCCATTCAAGCTTTTTCTTATTTGGTGAGAATCGAACCAGTGTGGAATTTAAACATAAAATTAAATTTCGGAAAAAATTTTACCCCGCACTCTTGTGAGAATCGGGGCGGTCTTAATTTTCTTAATTTAAATTTCAAAATTTG
>JBCNVC010000024.1:0-26294 GCA_039630395.1 Candidatus Kryptonium sp.
ATTTTTCTAACAGATGAAGAAAAAAGATGGGCAATTAATTATTTGAAAAGCAAAGGGGTTGATATAAACAAGAAAATTATTGGAATACATCCTGGAGCGACATGGCCGGCAAAAATGTGGCTAAAAGAGAACTTTGCCGAGCTTGCTGATAGAATCGTCTCAAAACTTAACGCAAATGTAGTTATAACCCACTCCGAAAAAGAAACAGAACTTGCAACTGAAGTTTTCAATATGACATTAAAAAAGAACATATTTCTTCTTGATTCTCTTGAACTTCGTCAATTAGCCAGCGTGCTTTCACATCTTGAGCTTTACATCTCTAATGATTGTGGACCGATGCATATTTCCGTTGCTGTTGGAACGAAAACGATTGGAATCTTTGGACCAGGAGAAGAAGATATATGGTTTCCCTACCCAGAGAGCAAAGGACACAAAGCGTTAAGGTTTGATGTTGAATGTCACCCCTGTCATCTTGACTTCTGCAATAAAAAAGGCGAGGATTATATGAAATGCATGAAATTGTTGACAGTTGATATGGTTTTCAATGAAGTTTTAAAATTAATAAAAAGGGGCTGAAAAAATTCAGCCCCTTTAAGTAAACACTATAAAACAAATTTAATTCCTTCTTTTTTTCAATTGCTCGCCGATTCAACTCGTTGAGCTCTTTTCTCTTGACAGTTATATCAAGTGCATCAAAAACGCTATCTTTCGTTAAAACACCGGTATACCCGATATATGCACCAAGCATAACCATATTTGCAACTTTTGTTGAGCCGATATCATCAGCAATTTTAGTTGCTGGCACAGGGACAATTTCAACATCTTTTCTTGATGGTTCAATATCAATTAAAGAGTTATCGTAAAAAATTATTCCGCCAGGTTTAACTGTAGGTTGAAATTTTTCAAGTGAAGGTCTGTTCATAGCTATTAAAACAGTTGGAACTGAAACAAGAGGAGAAGCAATTTCGGTTTCAGAGATATTCACATGGCAATTTGCAGTCCCACCTCTCATCTCTGGACCATAAGAAGGAAGCCAAGAGACATGATATTCTTCAAGCATTCCTGCCTGAGCCAGCACGAGACCAAGCAAAAGTATTCCTTGCCCTCCGAAACCAGCAACTTTTATCTTTGGATTTTTATACTTCTCCGGAATTATATTCTTGTGATATTTTTTAACATAAACTGCATTATCGCCATTAACTCCTATTGCTTTTTTGATCTCCTCAGGCGTTAAAATCTTTTTCTCAAACTTTATAGGTTGAACTTTATCAGAAATATCCTTGAAAACACCAAGTGGGAAATATTGTGTCATTACTTCATTTACCCATTTTTCGGCATCTGGTGGATTCATACCCCAACCAGTTGGGCAGGTGGAAAGTGCCTCAACAAAAGCAAAACCTTTCCCTTCAATTTGAATCTGAAGCGCCTTTCTAACAGCTTTTCTCGCCCTCGCCATGTTTTTGGCATCCGTTAGAGCAACTCTTTCAACATAAACAGGGGCTTCAAGCGTTGCTATCAATTCAGCCATTCTTAATGGATACCCTTCATTGTGAATATCTCTACCACGAGGTGTCGTCGTAGTTTTCATCCCCGGTAAAGTTGTTGGTGCCATCTGTCCACCCGTCATCCCATAAATTGCATTGTTCACAAAGAAAACAGTTATATGTTCACCGCGATTTGCTGCATGTAAAATTTCATTCCCGCCGATTGCTCCGAGATCCCCATCACCTTGATAACTTATCACAATGCTATGTGGATGAACCCTTTTTATTCCCGTAGCTACCGCAGGTGCTCTTCCGTGAGCAACTTGAATATGACCAGTATCAAAATAGTAATAAAGGAAAACTGAACAACCTACCGGATTGATTATTATGACTCTATCTTGAATTCCAAAATCTTCAATTGCTTCAGCTATTAATTTGTGAAGCTTTCCATGTCCACAACCTGGACAATAATGTGTGTTTATTTTATCCGCATCAGGTTTTCTTTCAAAGATCTCATAAAAAGCACCCGGTTTTTTTAGTATTGTTGCAGTTGCCATTTTCTCCACCTCACTTTTGATGTTCAATTTCTTTTTCAAGCTCTTCAAAAACTAATTTTACTTGCTGAATGATTTCCTCTGCTGATGGAACCATTCCACCACATCTACCGTAAAATTTAACTTCCCTAATTCCATTCAAGGCAAGTTTAACATCATCAACCATTTGTCCAGTGCTTAATTCAACAACCAAAAATATCTGCGCTACTTTAGCAAGTTCTCTAATTTTTTCCTCTGGAAATGGAAACAATGTTATAGGTCTTAGCAAACCAACTTTATATCCATCTTCTCTCATTATATCAACAACGCTCTTTAAAATTCTTGACACAATTCCATACCCCATCAAGATAACTTCCGCATCTTCAGTTCTGTAAGCTTCATATCTAACTTCTTCTTTTTTTATTCGCTCATATTTTTCCTTCAATTTCAGGTTATGCTTTTCAAGATCCTCCGGCGCAAGATAAATTGATGTTATCAAGTTATGTCTTGTTTCAGCTGTCCCATCAACACACCAAGATTTGTCAATTTTAGGAATTTTTGGTTCGGGGAATTCAACTGGTTCAACCATCTGACCAATAAAACCATCGGCAAGAACATACACGGGAGTTCTATATTTTTCAGCGAGATCAAAAGCAAGATATGTTAAATCACACATTTCTTGAACTGAGTTAGGGGCAAGGACGATGACCTTATAATTTCCATGTCCTCCACCTTTTACAACTTGATTATAATCTGCTTGCTCTGGGGCGATGTTTCCAAGTCCTGGTCCACCACGCATTATATCAACTATAACCATTGGCAATTCTGCGCCTGCAGCATACGAAACTCCTTCTTGTATTAAACTAATACCCGGGCTTGATGACGCAGTCATTGCTCTTACACCACCGCTTGCAGCGCCAAATACCATATTAATTGCCCCAATTTCGCTTTCCGCTTGAATGAAAACGCCACCAACTTCTGGCATCAAAAGTGCAGCGGTTTCTGCAATTTCGCTTGCCGGTGTTATGGGATATCCGAAAAATGCCCTACACCCAGCCAAGATTGCCCCACGCACAACGGCTTCATTTCCTTTCATCAGCTGTTTTGCCATTTTTCAAAATCCATTTTTGTTTTTTGAAACTGCCAATTTTGTCAGCAGTTTAGAACAAAAAAAGCGAAGCAGTTTATGCTTCGCTTTTAGTTTAAAGAGTTTAAAATTTCCTCATCAACTATTGCACCTCGTTTATAAACGGTTATAGCTCCTGGTTCAGGGCAAGCATAAAAGCAAACCCCACAACCAGTGCAACCATCACCGACATATTCAGCATAGTGATAGCCACGCGAATTAAATCGCTCTGAAATTTTTAAAACATTCACAGGACAAGTCTCAACGCAAAGTGAGCATCCCTTGCATTGTTCCTTGCTGATTTTTATAAATGCTTTTTGAAGAGTTACTTGCATTTTTCCTCCATAATTCATTTTTAGATCCACAAGTCAATTTCATATTCTTTCCTTTGGGAAAGGCGGATGTTTTCCTTCGCCTTGCCCAAAATACCTTTTATTGTCTCAACTTTTTCAACTATCTTATCAAGTTCCTCACCTATTAATTCAATATGAACCTTTTTGTTTCTCTTTCTGCTCATATTCATAACATGAGCCCAAATCTCGTCAGTCCTTCGCTCAATTTCACCAAGTTCCTTCATAGCTTGATTTATCAAAAATATGACCTCCTCTTTTGAGGTTCGGCGGAAGTATTTTTTCACTTTCTGGATGCGCTCTGTGATGTTCAATGTCTTCATTTATAAGATCACAAACTTTTATTTTTCACCTCCTAATTTACTTTCATTTTAGCAAAAAAGCAAACACTATGCCAAGCAAATTTTGTTTAAATTTGCTCTAAAATTAAATCAAACTTAAAAATTTGTCCCAAAATGACACACTTACAAATTAATCTGCACAAAATTTCCCGCTTTGAAATTAACAAACAGAATTTTAAATTTATTCAAAAAATTAAAGCGTGGCAGAAAAAACGATGATCAATGATAGGATAAAAAATCAAGTGATGCATTCGCTTTCTTCCGGAGCGAAAACTTTTTGGGAGATATTTAACAGACAAGATGGAACATTGAAAGAACTTTACTTCATCTTGAACAAACTTACGAAAGATAAAATAATAAAAAGAGAAGGTGAGAAGTTTTACCTAAACGATCAAATTCAAATTAAATCCTATCCTGATCCGAGGTGTGAATATTGTCGCGGCGGAGTTCAAATCAAAGGCGAATACGAGAAAATTCTCCAAACATATAAATCTATCGTAAAAAATCGCCCTCTCCCATCAGTTGAATATGATCAAGGATTCATAAGTTCCGAAGATGCCATAAGAAGGGCAATTTTTATGTATGAGAGGGGCGACATAGAAAACAAAGCAATTTTTATACTTGGAGATGATGATCTCGTAAGCATAGCAATTGGACTTCTCGGCGTTGCACAAGAAATAACGGTACTTGAGATTGATAAAAGATTAATTGATTTCATAAATGATGTGTCAAAAGAGTACAACCTAAATATCAGAACAATAAATCATGATGTGATCGATTCCTTCCCGAAGAAAGAAATGAACAAGTACGATACATTTTTAACTGACCCTGTTGAAACACTCCAAGGTTTCATTCTTTTCATATACAGATGCATGCAAGCACTTAAAAAGAAAAATTCCGCTGGATATTTTGGACTCACACATATTGAAGCGAACCTTGAAAAGTGGCATCATATTCAAAAATTTATACTTTCAACAGGAATGGTCATCACAGACATAATTCGCGATTTCTCTTATTACCCAGAAGATGAAAATCAATGGGTTGAAAACTACAATCATTATTTAATCAACAAGAAGCTTAAAATAGGAATACCAAACACGAACTGGTTCAGATCCTCGTTCTTTAGGGTGGAAGCATACGGCAAGATTAAATTAAAAAAACTTCCTCGTTTAAGATCAACCCATGAACTTTATGTTGACGACGAATCGTGGTGCACAGTTGAACACAACAGCTGGAAATGATCAAGTCATCAAAATATACGAGGAAATTTTAGGAAGGTGTCTTTTCTCAATCTTGAATTTAAGCGTCAAATAATTGTCTTCATCATATCTTACATCAAGCACTTCGCCCAACTTATATATAAGCGATACTGCTTCTGAATTTGAAATATCAACCTTTCCAGTTATCTCAACATAGTGATCGTCTATCAATTGACTAATTTTATCTTTTAACGCTTGAATGTTTACACCACGAGATGCTGATATGAAAACAGCGTCTTTATATTCGTTTGCGATTGAATAAATTAAATTTCTATCTTGCAACTTGTCGATCTTGTTAAATACAAGAACTGTAGGTTTATCAAGTGAGTTAAGTTCTTCAAGGGTTTCTTCAACGATTTTTATTTGTTCCCTGAAGTTTGGAGCGGATATATCAACAACATGAAGCAGTATATCCGCTTCAACGATTTCGTCAAGCGTTGACTTAAAGGATGCAACAAGATGATGCGGAAGTTTTCTTATGAAACCAACTGTGTCGGTTAGAAGGATCTTTCTCGTTGGGGAAAGCTTCACAACTCGCGTCGTCGCATCAAGGGTTGCAAAAAGTTTATCTTCAACATAAACATTTGCGTCAGCCATTACATTCAAAAGAGTTGATTTACCTGCGTTTGTATAACCAACGAGCGCAACCCTAAAGATATCTCTTCGTCCTTTTCTTTGGACTTTCCTTTGATTATCAATCTCGTTTAGTCTTCTTCTCAAAATGGCGATTTTCTTTTTGACAAGTCGTCTATCTGTTTCAAGTTGTGTTTCACCTGGTCCTTTTGTTCCGATTCCGCCATATTGTTTTGACAAGTGCCTCCATCTACCAGTTAATCTTGGCAATAGATACTCAAGTTGAGCAAGCTCGACTTGAATTTTGGCTGGCGCTGTCCTCGCATGTGAAGCAAATATATCAAGTATGAGGGTTGTTCGGTCTATGACCTTACAATTAATTATATCTTCAAGATTTCTCACTTGAACACCTGATAGATCATCATCAAATATCACAATATCTATTTTCTCCTCTTCAACAATTTTAGCTATTTGCTCTGCTTTCCCCCGTCCTATAAAAAATGCAGGATCAGGACTTTCTCTTTCTTGATAAACTCTACAAACCACATCAGCCCCCGCTGTATCAGCAAGAAGTTCTAACTCATCAAGGTATTCCTCAATTTGAGCTCTTGTTTGATGAGGAAAGATCACTCCAACTATGATCGCTTTCTCTCGCTCCTTTTTGTAATTTACCAAATGCTCTAAATTTAACTATCTTTGTTTTTATTTTTCCGCCTATAATTTATAAAACATTTCAAAAAAATCAAGTTCCACTTATCTACTTGCTCCCACTGTAATAAATACAACGATTTCACTCAAATCCAAGTGAAAAATAAAAAACCGTTGGTCCCCAAATTAATCCTTTCTGTTTCGTTGTCTTAACCCAAAAGCTTTTGCCAACATTAAATCTTAATGCGCCAATCGGTGTATCAAAACCTATCTCAATTCCGATACCTTGTCTTAGGTCTTTCCATCTTATTGCTTCAAATTTTCCCCAGGCTGAACCAACATCATATCGCAATGACAAGAAACTTTCGAAGAAAACTTTAACAGGACTTCTAAATCTCGCCTCTATTCCTCCAAGAATAACTTGTCTACCATATATTTCATCTTCTTTCATCCCAGAAAATGAATTTAAACCAGTAACTGAACCGATGAAAAACTGCTGTGACAATGGGGTTGAATCATCACATAGACCAAACAAGAACTTCAATTTTAAAGCACCATATTTAAAATATGTGTTGTAATTTTCATACGAAAAGAAAATTTTTGAATAAGAGATATCTGAACCGAGAAACTTCTGCGACATTTCATAGTAAGCATTCATATAAACTCCGCGATTGGGGAAATAAGCTTTGTCTCTTGAATCAACATTTATATTCAACTGTAACTTCACAAGCGAGTTCTTTTCCTCTTTGAATTCAACTCTGGAAACATTTTTAACAAACGCCCGCTCAACCTGATACCTTATCAAAGCATTCCCAAGTTTTTCAAATTGTCCCCCCGCAGATAAATCAAAGCCAATATAAGAGAATTTAATTTCTCCTTCATTCTTCAATGAAAAGCTTCTATCACTTAAAATAGTTTTGTAAGTATGGACTTTCCTTTCAGAATGATAAAGGTTAAATTTATATGTGAAAATTGTTTGAAATAATCTGTCAACCTTATACTCAAGCTTCAGCATTGAGTTTCTCATTCCACCTTGAAAGGTCATTCCGAAGTTGTCGTTAAAACCGAATGTATTCTCATCGCGGAAATCAGAAAATAACTGCCCTCCCCGCTCGTTATCAATTCTCAGCCCCACTCTCAAAAACTGAGATGATGATTCTTGAAGATGGATTGTCACCAGAACGCTATCACTAATGCTATAATCAAGTTTTATCTGCGAGAAAAGATTAGTAGCCCATAGATTTCGCAAAGTTTCCAACACTTTTCTTTCAGTTAATATCTCCCCTTTTTTGAACATAATATCGCGAAAGATAACAAAATCCTTCGTTTTGATGTTGCCGTAAATTTTTATATCCGATATATAACCATCGTTTAGGTAAATGTTAATTTCACGATTGAACTCGTCAAACTCAACTTTTTTTATGGTAGCGAAAGAATAACCGGAGGCATGAAAAATTCGCAAAATTTCCCGAGAAATTTCATAAACATTTCTTTCAGAAAAATAAATCGCATTGCTCGGATAAAAAGCAACATAAGTATCAAAAACTTCAAACGAAGCGAATAACTTTCCTAAAAATTTTGAAAAATCTATTTGAAAAACATCCGACGCTTGAGGATAAACATTGACCTTTTTTATATTTGGATTCAATTTCGTATTGAAAACGATTTCAGGAACCCCTGCTCCTTGGTGCACTTCCACATCAATTTTTTCATATTCTCCCTGCGACAATGTCTTGTGCACAAGCTTAATGATATCTCTATCGGTAATATCTTTGTAAATAATTGAATTAATCACATCTGCAGGTAAACCATCACCATGAAGTTTGAGTCGAAATTCACCAAACCTTCGCTCCTCGGAATCGGTTAAAATTTTTATTTTTGATTCTATAAGCGAAATGATTTCATCAATTTTCTCTTCCGCTATCTTTTCACCGCTTTTTATTATTAATTCCGCTTTATCAAAATCAGATGGGCTAACTTCTTCAAGTGCTGGCTTCAGGACGATGTCCGATTTTTCAGTTTGAAATTTATTTGAGAGTTGCATCATTATCCCAACAATTTGGTCGGCTGTATTCCATGGTAGTTGAATATCCTGAGGACTTCTCAAGGGACTCGTTGCATCAATTGTTATCACAATATCGCATCCAAGTTCCCTTGCTACATCTGCAGGTATATTAGAAATTAAACCACCATCAACAAGTACGAGCGAATCTAAAAATACAGGTTGAAAAACAAGAGGAATAGTTGAACTTGCTTTAACAGAATAGACCATATTTCCGCTTGAAAGAATAATTCTCTTTCCAGTCACAAGATCTGTTGCAACAGTATAAAATCTTGGTTTTAGCTCTTCGTAATTAGTTATATAGTGAAATGGAGTTTTAAAAAAAATTTTCAAAAGCTCTTCTGTTATGCTTTGTCCTGAAATTACATATGATGGGATGAGTGGTTTTAAGCCTCTGAAACGGAAATAAATAAAACTTTTCTCAATTAGATATTTCCTATCAAAAAACAAATCAGATCTATCTTCCTTCTCCCCAAATGTTATTATCTCATTCCAATTTGTTGTAAGCGCGATCTTCTCAATTTCATCAGCCCTTAGTCCAGTGCAATATAAGCCACCAACTATGCTTCCCATACTCGTTCCAATTATACAATCAACATTGATTCCATACTTTTCAAAAACTTTTAAAACCCCAATGTGGCTTAGTCCCCTTGCTCCCCCACCACTTAATACAAGTGCAATTTTAGGTTGTTTAATTTCATAGTTTACAATTTGATAAGCTCCGCCTTTATCATAAAATTTTATTTGTAGTTTTTCTTGTGAATTTGCTATCCAGCCGAATAAAGAGAGAAAAAGCAAAAATTGATATACTTGTCTCATCCCGATGGTGAGAAACCTTTAAAATTTTAAAAAGGTCCCTCCCCCAACTTTTGAGGGAGGGCTTTAAAAAACCAGAAACAACAACTTACACCTTAACATATTTTCTCACAAGATCGTAAGTATTAACGACATTTAATTTTTGCAAAAGCAAATTGAACTTCTTTTCAAGTGCGTTCCCAATCTCTTCTTTTAGTGAACTTGGCAGATCCCAGAATTCTTTCTTAAATGGACCAAATCCCTTCTTTCTTGTTTTGTAGATGAATTGTTCCTCTGTATCCCCAGATTTCCATTCATCTTTAAATTCTTTCTTCAAAAATTCATAAACTTCTCGCTTGAATTCATCGGGAAGCATTGAATAGATCATGTTTTGAAATTCTGTCGCGAGATGAATTTCCGCGGTTCCAACTTGTGGGAATTTATCAAAAAGTTCCTCAGGTAAAGTTGAAGCCCCGTGTTGAACTGCACCAGAGAGACCATATTCTCTTCTCGCTATTTCTGAAAGAACACGCAAAGTTTCAAAATCAATTTTAACTTGAGCTATTGTCCCATCTGGAAGCGGAACCCCACCGTGAGTCGTCCCAGTTTGAACACTAATTTTGCTTATTCCCTTATAATTCCCCCTCTCAGCAAGAAGTTTAAGATAACCTGTCATGTAAGCTCTCAACTCTTCAGGAGTGCTATTTTTCCCGCCAACTTCGCCTATTTCACCACCAATGGAGATTTCAATCCCTTCTGGTTGAAGTTTTCTTATGTATTCTGTCATTTCAGCAGTAACTTCGTAGTTTGGTCTTTGCTGTTCATCAAGAGTTGTTTTGCTCAAATCAACAAGGGTTGAACTGTCAATGTCAATGTTATAAAAATCAGCTTCTATCTCCTCTTTAACGAGTGCCTTCAATGCCTCAATTTCCTTTTGTGGATTTTCAAGATATTTTTTAGCGCTAACTTGGACATGATCACCTTGAATAAATACAGGACCTTGATAACCTTCTTTTATACATGCTGCAAGAACACAAGCAGTGTATTCACTTGGGCGTTGGAAAGTATAACCAATTTCTGACTTTGCAATTTCAAATATGAAAGCACCAACATTATTGTTCTTTACAGCTCTAACATAAGCCCTTGCAACATCATATGTTAAACCGCGAATGTTAACTGCAGGAACTGTAAATCCACCAATCTCTCCTCTTCCAATTGCTTCATAGAAAGATTGTATTGAAGCCGGAACAGCACCAAGCTTTCGGGCTATTTTACGAATTAGATTACGTATTTCCATTTTTAAATTTTCATCCGGATTGAAAACGGCATTATAAACAAGTTCATCAATTGCCTTGTCCCTCAACTTTATAAGGTCAATTACATTAACATCCCCATCAAACTCAACTATACCGGCAAGATAATTTTTCAATTCGGTTGAATTCTTAAACATCACTAAACCTCCTTTGTTTAAAATTTTTCAATTTTGTTTTTTTTTCGCCTTTTTAATTAAATTTGCTTTGAAAAATTTAAGAATTATTGAGTTTTTAAGCAACTTTAAAGGTTGTTTATGTTCCCCAAAATCGCAAATAATCCTCTGGGTTTACCACCGAAAGACCACAAAACTTAGTATTTCCTTCAAATTTAAAATTTAGACACTCATCATCTCCCTGCTTTATATCTTTCGCCTGTATTTTTTTAAATCTAAAACATATCTGGAGGTTTTATGAGCAGAAAAAGAGTTATAATTATGGGCGCTGCCGGTAGAGATTTTCACAACTTCAACATGTATTACCGCGATAACAAAGATTATGAAGTTGTTGCTTTCACAGCCACTCAAATACCAAATATCGAAAATAGAAAGTATCCACCTGAACTTGCGGGAAAGCTTTATCCGAAAGGAATACCAATTTATCCAGAGGAGAAACTAGAAGAACTCATAAAAAAATTCAAGGTTGACGAAGTTGTTTTTTCATATTCGGATGTTTCACATCAATATGTAATGGAAAGAGCCTCAAGGGTCATTTCTGCCGGTGCAAGCTTCCGCCTTCTTGGGCTTAATCAAACTATGCTTGAAAGCAAAGTGCCTGTAATTGCAGTTGTGGCAGTTAGAACTGGATGTGGCAAGAGCCAAACATCAAGGAAAGTCGCGAGATTACTTAGAGAAATGGGTCTAAAAGTTGTAGTTGTAAGACATCCGATGCCATATGGAGATTTAAGAAAACAAGAAGTTCAAAGGTTTGCTTCCATTGAAGATATGCACCGACAAAACTGCACCATTGAGGAAATGGAAGAATATGAACCTCATATTGTTAATGGCGGTGTCGTATATGCCGGCGTTGATTATGCAAAAATACTTCGCAAGGCAGAAGAAGAAGCAGATGTTATAATATGGGATGGCGGAAATAACGATATGCCATTTTTCAAACCTGACTTGACAATTGTAGTCACGGATCCACACAGACCTGGGCACGAAATGACTTACTATCCGGGAAGTTCCAATTTAAGAATAGCAGATGTTGTTGTGATAAATAAAGTTGATTCGGCAAGACCTGAAAATGTTGAAATGGTAAGAAATAACATAAGAAGTGTAAATCCAAGAGCAATTATAGTTGAAGCGGCATCACCAATTTTCGTTGAGGATGGTTCTATAATTCGTGGCAAGAGAGCGCTTGCTGTTGAAGACGGACCAACTCTCACACATGGTGAAATGGAATACGGCGCTGCGGTTTTAGCTGCGCAAAAATTTGGAGCAAAAGAATTAATTGATCCGCGCCCATATGCTGTTGGTTCAATAAAAGAAACCTTTGAAAAATATACTCAAATAAAAAATTTGCTTCCAGCTGTAGGATATGGAAAAGAACAAATGAAAGAGCTTGAAAAAACGATCAACCGAACTCCAGCGGATGTGGTAATAATTGGAACTCCAATTGATTTAAGACGCGTATTGAAACTTAACAAACCTGCTGTTCGCGTCAAATATGAACTGCAGGAAATCGGTAAACCGGATCTAACCGATATATTGACATCATTTGCAAAGTCCAAAAAACTTATAAAGTGATTAACCAAGATTTCATAATTCTAACAACGAAAAGAGATTTAATACCTTTGATAACAAACATCCCAAAACAAAAGAGAATTTAAAATGCGAAATAAGGATTTCATCTCAATTCAAGATTTAACAGTTGAGGAAGTTCATCAAATTTTTGAACTCACTAAGGAAATGAAAGCGAACCCGAAAAAATTCTCGAAAACACTTGAAGGTAAAATACTTGCACTTATTTTTGAAAAGCCATCATTGAGAACGAGAGTTAGCTTTGAAGTCGGCATAAGACAACTTGGTGGCGATGCAATTTACCTTGCTCCAGCTGATATCCAAATGGGCAAAAGAGAATCAGTTTATGATGTTGGAAAAACGCTTGAAAGGATGGTTGATGGAATAATGATAAGAACTTTTGGGCATGACATCGTGCTTGAACTTGCTAAAGCGGTTAAAATCCCAGTGATCAACGGACTAACTGATCTTTTACATCCATGCCAGGCAATGGCTGATTATTTCACAATACTTGAGAAAAAAGGCGACTTAAAAAACTTGAAAGTTGTCTTCGTCGGAGATGGAAACAATGTATGTCATTCCCTGATGCAAGGCGCCGCAAAACTTGGTGTCAACTTCTGGGCCGCTACTCCGAAGGGATATGAACCTAAAAAGGAAATCTACGAACTCGCAATTGAAGACGCGAAGTTAACTGGAGCAAAAATAAACATCACAAACGATCCAGAGGAAGCAGTAAAAGATGCAGATGTAGTTTATACCGATGTCTGGGCAAGCATGGGGCAAGAAAGCGAAGCCGAAATTAGAAAGAAGATCTTTCAACCGTATCAAGTGAACAAGAAATTATTCTCACTTGCAAAGCCAGATGCGCTCTTCATGCATTGTCTTCCAGCTCATCGCGGCGAAGAAGTAACAAATGATGTAATAGATTCACCCAATAGCGTCGTCTTTGACGAAGCCGAAAATCGTTTACATGTGCAAAAAGCGATAATGTATGAACTCATGCGGGATAAATAATAAAATCAAACCTTTGAGATTCAAATGAAAACAATTTTGCTTGCAATCGGTGGAAATTCTTTAATAAGGGCTGGTCAAAGGGGAACAATTGAAGAACAATTTGAAAATGCTTATAAAACAGCCGAATACATCGCTCAACTCATACAAAAAGGATTCAACCTTGTTATAACTCACGGAAACGGTCCACAAGTTGGAGCTCAACTCATAAGATCAGAAATTGCTTCTGGTCAAGTTTACTCAATGCCGCTTGATGTATGCGTTGCAACAACGCAAGGCGAAATTGGTTATATACTTCAAAATTCACTTCAAAAAGCGTTGTGGAAAAATGGAATAAAAAAACCAGTTATCACAATTGTAACTCAAGTCGTTGTAAATGAAGATGATCCAGCATTCAAAAAACCAACGAAACCTGTCGGACCTTTCTATACAAAAGAAGAAGCTGAAAAGAAACGCCAACTTGGTTGGGAAATAATTGAAGACGCTGGTAGAGGTTACCGCAGAGTTGTGCCTTCACCACAACCTATTGACATAGTTGAAAAAGAAGCAATAAGGGAATGTATCAATAATGGAATGATAGTCATTGCAGTTGGCGGAGGCGGAATTCCAGTAATTAAAAAAAATGACGAATACATAGGTGTTGAAGCAGTCATTGATAAAGACAGAGCTTCAGCAGTTTTGGCAAAATATCTTGAGGTTGATTATTTTATAATATCAACGGATGCGGATAAGGTTTATTTAAATTATAAAAAGCCCGATCAAAGAGCCCTTGATCTTGTCACGGTTGATGAGATCAAAAAATTTTATAAAGAAGGGCATTTTCCAGCTGGAAGTATGGGACCAAAGGTTGAAGCAGTTATTGATTTTATTGAAAATGGCGGAGAATGTGCAATCATAACTTCGCCTGAAAATTTAACCGAAGCAATTTTCGGAAACGCTGGAACGAGGATTGTAAAATCAAAAAATTAAATAAAAAATGTCAAAGTTACAGCATGTCATTGAAGCACAACAATTCACGCTTCCGTTAATTCACGAACTTTTTCAAATTGCCGATCAAATGGAAAAAATACTTGAGCGTGGCGGAACGCTTGATTACCAAAACAAGATTATGGCATCACTTTTTTATGCCCCGTCAACAAGAACAAGATTTTCTTTTGAATCAGCTATGTTTCGGCTTGGTGGAAAAGTTATTTCAACTGAGCAAGCGCATCTTTTTTCCTCTGTCATTGGCGGTGAAACACTTGAAGACACAATAAGAGTTGTTTCAAACTTTTGTGATGTTATTGTTCTGAGGCACACAGAAGTTGGAGCAGCAAAAAGGGCATCCCTTGTTTCCTCGGTTCCAGTTATAAATGCGGGAGATGGAAAGGGCGGACAACATCCAACTCAAGCTTTGCTTGATCTTTACACGATTTACAAAGAACTCGGGTATATTGATGGTTTGAAAATTGCATTTATTGGCGATCTTGATCAAGGTCGCACTGTTAGATCCCTCGCTTATTTGCTTGGCAAGTTTGAAAGGGTTATGATTTACTTTATCGCTCCCGAATTTCTCCAAATAAGAGAAGATATTCAAGATTACTTAACCAGGCATAATGTTTGGTTTACACTTGAAAATGATTTGGATAAAGTTATATCTGAAGTTGATGTCGTTTATGTCACGCGAATTGAAAAAGAAAGATTTGGTGATAAAGTTGATATTTATGACGAAACCGTTAAAAATTATTTTATTGACAGCAAAACTGTTGCAAAAATGAAGCAAAAAGCGATAATAATGCATCCGCTTCCAAGATTAAAAGAGATCTCACCTGAAGTTGATTCAGACCATAGGGCTGTGTATTTCAAGCAAACGAGAAACGGTCTTCTTATCAGAATGGCTTTATTAACCATGGTTTTCTAAAATTTTGTTTCATAGAGATTTTCAATTCCTGTGATCTTGCCTTCTTGAAAATTTTAAAGATCGCCTTCAATAGAAAATTTTCCTTGACAATTGCCTCCAAATTTTTTTAATTTAAAATTAAAAAAGGAATTCCATGATTGATCTTAAAGGTCGCGTTGCGCTTATTACCGGAGGTTCAAGAGGTATAGGTAGAGCAACTGCAATTTTATTTGCAAAAGCAAACGCTGATGTTGCTATTACATATAATTCCAATGATAAAGCAGCAAATTCCGTCGTTGAGGAAATCAAAGGTTTGGGAAGAAGGGCAATCGCCGTAAAAGGAAATGTTGGTAAAAGCTCAGATGTAAAAAGAATGGTTAATCAAGTTCTTGATTATTTTGGTAAAATTGATGTGCTTGTTAACAATGCAGGGATTTGGACATACGGCGCCATAGGGGAAATGCCAGAAGAAATATGGGATGAGACAATGGATGTTAATTTGAAAGGAGTTTATCTTTTTACAAATGAGGTTGTTCCGATAATGAAAAAGCAAAAGTGGGGAAGAATAATAAATATCTCTTCAACGGCTGGACAGCGTGGTGAGGCATTTCATTCACATTACGCAGCATCAAAAGGAGCAATTATTGCGTTCACAAAATCACTTGCCGTTGAACTTGCGAAATACAATATCCTTGTAAATTGCGTTGCTCCCGGCTGGGTCAATACTGATATGTGCGCCGAAGTTTTCAAGGATCCCGCTTTCGTTGAACAAGTTAAAAGCACGATCCCACTTGGAAGAATCCCTGAACCTGAAGAAATTGCTGGACCAATTCTCTTTTTAGCCTCAGATCTCGCCAACTGGATAACAGGGGCAACAATAAGTGTAAACGGCGGCTCCGTTTTATGTGGATAAAAATTAATTGATTTAAAAAATGGAAAAAACAAAACACAATTTGAACAAAGATTTTTACGGAAAAAATTTATCAGGTATTGAAATTTTTGTCAGATCACTTATAGAAGAAAATGTTGATGTTGTGTTTGGCTGTCCTGGAAACGCGGTGCTTGGGATATTTGATGCTTTGATGGACATAGCTGGAAATTCAATAAAGATTATATTTTCACGCCACGAAGCTGGAGCAGTTTTATCTGCCAATGGATATGCAAGGGCAACAGGGAAACCTGGGGTTTTGATTGTTTCATCTGGTCCTGGAGCTTCAAATGTCGTTACCGGAATAGCAGATGCAAATATGGATTCAATTCCACTTGTCGTGTTTACAGCACAAGTTCCCACAAAGTTAATAGGAAACGAAACCTTTCAAGAAGTTGACATAGTTGGAATAACACGACCTATAACAAAACATAATTTTCTTATTACAAAGATAAGCGAGCTTGCGGAGACGATAAAAGCAGCATTTTACATTGCAACCACAGGAAGACCTGGACCTGTGCTTGTTGATCTGCCGAGAGATGTTATGTCGGAAAAATTCATTTTTAATTATCCGGATAGTGTTAACCTTCGGGGATACAATCCAGTGTACTCAGCTCACGCTGGACAAATAAAAAGAGCAGCTGAAATAATTAATAACTCATCAAGACCAGTAGTAATAGCTGGTGGTGGAGTTATAGCAAGCAATGCCTCTGGAGAACTTCGTGAACTTGTAAGAAAAATCAACGCTCCGATCACGACAACTTTAATGGGGCAAGGTGCATATCCAGAAGATGACCCTTTATCACTTGGTATGCTTGGAATGCATGGGACTTGGTATGCAAATATGGCTGTAAACGAATCAGATTGTATTATCGCAATTGGCTCAAGATTTGACGAAAGAACAACAGGAGACACAAGCAAGTTCGCCCCTAACGCGAAGAAAATTCACATTGATATTGATCCAGCTTCAATTAGCAAAAATGTTAAGGTTGATGTACCAATCGTTGGTGATGTTAAGGATGCGCTAAAGAAATTAATTCCACTTGTTAAAAATTTGAACACAGAAGAATGGCTTCAGCAAATAAAAAAATGGAAAATTGAACATCCCATTAAATACCAACAAGACAAAGGGATAAAGGTTCAATATGTCATAGAGAAACTTCGTGAATTAACAGGTGGAAACGCTATTCTCGTAACGGATGTTGGGCAGTTTCAAATGTGGACTGCTCAATTTTTTAAATTTCTCTATCCAAGAACTCACATAACAAGCGGTGGGCTTGGAACGATGGGATTTTCCCTTCCTGCTTCAATTGGGATAGCAATAGCAATAAAAGATAGACCTGTAATTTCACTTAACGGAAACAGAGGAATTCAAATGAATATTCAAGAGCTTGCAACAGTTTCAGCGTATAATCTTCCCATAAAAATTTTAATTTTCAACGATGGGCACATTGACATCACAAGACAATGGCAGGAACTTCATTGGAAGCGGGCTTTTGATGAAATTTTAATCGACAAAGCTTCTCCAGATTTTATGAAAATTGCAGAAGCGTATGGAATTCAGTCTTTTAGAGTTGAAACGAATTACGATGTCGAACCAATTCTGAAAAAAGCATTAGCATTAAGAGATAAACCTGTCATAATTGAATTTAAAACAGTTTATGAAGAAAATGTTCACCCCTATATTCCGCCGGGTGGATCAGTAAAAGATATAATTGAACATTAAAAAATTAGGGCGTGAAAATGAAACATACAATTTCAATACTTGTTGAAAATAAGTTTGGAGTTCTCACGAGGATTGCTGGGCTTTTCAGCGCAAAGGGTTACAACATTGAAAGTATATCCGTTGGTCCAACTGAAGATCCAACAATCTCAAGAATGACAATCGTTACAAATGGAGACGATGACCAAATTGAACAAATAATAAAACAATTGAACAAACTGATAGATGTTTTGAAAGTTGTTGACTTAACAAACGAACCATTTGTTGAAAGAGAACTCGCACTTATTAAAGTAAAGGTCAACTCTTACACACGAAGCGATGTCATTGAGATCTCCGATATATTCAGAGCGAAAGTAGTTGACATTGGACCAACGACATTAACTGTTGAGGTCACAGGTAGAAGCGATAAGATAACAGCAATGATAAATATGCTCGCACCTTACGGAATAGTTGAGCTTGCAAGGACAGGCGTGGTAGCATTGAAAAGAGAGTTCAAAGGTGAAATTTACGATTCAAAAGAGATAAAAATGATAAAAAGAAAAACGAAGCAAAGTCAAAAAAACACCACCTCAAACGCTGAAAAGACAAAGTAGCTTGTGCTAATTAAACTATTGACAGTATTAAATGCAAAGTTTATTCTCGTCAAATCATCAGGTTTAACAATCCTATGCTGATAAATCAAAAGAATTCCCATCAAGATCAAACCAATAGTGTAAATAATCCCGAGATCAAGTAGAAATTTCAAAGAGACGAACAATATAAAGCTTAACAAGTGAATTATCGCTGATATATTCAAGGCGTTTTTTACCCCAAACCTTTGTGGAATTGAATACAATCCGTATTTGGTATCAAACTCATAATCTTGGCAAGCGTAAATTATATCTGAACCTGCAATCCAGGTTAGGACACCAAGCCCAAGGATGATCGGAGGTAATTCAAATTTTCCAGCAATTGCAATCCAAGCTCCAACTGGAGCAAGACCAAGAGATATTCCAAGGAAAAGATGGGAAAGCCAAGTAAACCTTTTTGTAAACGAATAGAAAAATATAACGGCAAGCGCGACGGGGGAAAGATAGAAACAAAGTTCATTAAGATTATACGACGCATAGATGAAAATTATAGAAAAGAAAAACACAAAAACGCTTGCTTCAAAAGTTGAAATTTTGCCACTTGGTAATTCTCTTGCGCTTGTTCTTGGATTTAAAGCATCTATATTTTTATCTACAATTCTATTAAAACCCATGGCGGAACTTCTTGCGCTAACCATAGCAACAAGTATCCATAAAAGCTTTTCAAGTGTCACTTTATGAAAAAGCGAAGAGAAAACCACACTGGATAGAGCAAATGGAAGAGCAAAGAGAGTATGAGAAAACCTTATCATTTTTCAAGTTAATACCTTCTCAATTAATGTTTTAGCCTCATCACCAGTTGTGTTTTCAGGTCTTCAAGTTGATATTTTCTACTTTGTAAAGTGTGTGTTTATCAATACCAAGGATTTTAGCCGCGTTTGACTTATGCCAACCAGTTTCACGAAGGACCTTCAAAATATATCTTTTTTCAAGTTCCTCAAGGGTTATCCTCTCCCCCAAGTGTAAGTTCTTCAACTATATTCTCCGCCTTGCATACTCTTATATGTTCTGGAAGATCGTCAACTTTTATTTCATCATCTGTTGAGAGCACGACAAGGCGTTCAATCAAATTTTCAAGTTCTCTAACATTCCCGGGCCAAGAGTATTTCATCAAGCATGCAAGTGCTTCTCTTGAAATCTTTATATTTGGTCTTCCTGCTTCCTCGCCATACTTTTTCAAAAAATACTCAACTAAAAGTGGTATATCTTCAATTCTTTCCCTTAGCTCTGGGAGGTAAATCGGAATGACATTTAATCTATAAAACAAATCCTCACGAAATGTCCCCTCTTTGACTGCTTTTTCAAGGTCTTTGTGTGTTGCTGCGATTACTCTCACATCAACTTTTTTGGGCTTATCGCTACCGACGGCTCTAATCTCTTTTTCCTCAAGGACTCTTAAAAGTTTCGCTTGCATCGCAAGAGACATATCTCCAACTTCATCAAGGAAAATCGTCCCACCGTTAGCTTCCTCAAAAAGTCCCTTTCTTGAACTGACTGCTCCAGTGAAAGCTCCCTTCTCATGTCCAAAAAGTTCTGACTCCAATAAGCTTTCAGGAATAGCGCTACAATTCACCGCAATAAATGGTTTGTCTTTCCTCGGGCTGTTGTAATGAATCGCTTTAGCGACAAGCTCCTTGCCCGTTCCGCTTTTTCCGTAAATTATGACATTGCTATTTGTATTTGCAACTTGTTTTATAAGTTGAAATACTTTTTGCATTTGCGGACTTTTTCCAATGATATTACCAAACGAATATCTTTGTTGAACTTCTCTTCTTAAAAATTCAACTTCTTTTTTCAAATAAATTTGCTCCGCAGCTCGTTCAACTATCAAACTAAATTCCTCCATGTTGAATGGCTTTATGATGTAATCATAAGCTCCTAATTTCATTGATTCAACAGCAGAGCTTACCGTTGCAAACGCTGTTATCATGATTACTATTGTGTCTGGAGAACTTGATTTTATCTGCTTTAAAATTTCAAGTCCATTCACTTCGGGCATATTTATATCAGTCACAACTATGTCAAACTCGTCCCTATTAAATTTCTCAAGAGCTTCATTAGGTTTTGATGATACTTCAACTGTGTATCCGCGCCTTGAAAGCACTTTCTTCAAAAGTTCCAACATCTTAACATCGTCATCAACGACGAGGATTTTGATATTATATGTTTTCTGGCTCTCCTCCACCATTCTTATCATCTTCTTTTGTTATATATGTTGGAAACTTAACTGTGAATGTCGTTCCTTTCCCTGGTGTGCTTTCAACTTCAATTTTACCATTATGTTCATCTATTATTCTCTTGCTTACAGCGAGCCCAAGCCCAGTTCCTTTTCCAGCTTCTTTAGTAGTGAAAAACGGCTCGAAGATTTTATCGATATGTTCAGGTAATATCCCAACCCCATTATCTTTGAACTTTATATTCACATAGCCATCTTTCGCGAATGTTTCAATCTCTATTGAGCCATTTTGATTTATTGCCTGTATCGCATTTACAATTATATTCAAAAAAACCTGATGAATTTGTGAGCAGTCAGCATATATGTTTGGGATATTTTCACTAAATTTGAGATTTAGTTTTATATTTGACCTTTCAAATTGATGCTTTAAAAGTTCAACAACATGTGAGAGCTCACGATTAACATTTACTTTTGTATAATTTGGCTTCCTTGGTCTTGCAAACTCAAGCAATTGCTTTATAAGATTGGCGATTCTTTCCGCTTGCGAAATTATCGTTTCTAACTCTTCCTTATACGGATTATCTTCACCCATTTCCATTATTATATATTCTGCGTTTCCTGATATCACATTAAGTGGTGTTCCAATTTCATGGGCGATTCCAGCAGCTATTTGTCCGATTAAAGCAAGTTTATCAGAATGTTGAATTTGTTTTTCAAGCTCCTTAACCTTTGTAACATCCCTAACAATAGCAATACTTCCAAGGATTTCACCATTTTCATCTTTTATCAAGCTTCTGGATAAATTAACGATAATTCTTCTTCCGTCCTTGGTAATTCTTTCGGTCTCATAATTTTCAATATATCCCCTTCTCAAGGTTTCAGCGAACAACCACTCCAATTCCCCTTTTTCTTTAAGATCGGATGGGATAATTGAATCAACCGTTTTACCGATCATCTCATCGGCAGTGTAACCGAAAATTCTTTCCGCTCCTTTGTTCCAGAAAAAAATTTTATAATCGTTGTCAAGTGCGATGACTGCATCGGAGTAATTTTGTATAATTGAATGCAAAACCCTTTCATGAATAGATCGTCCCTTTTTAGCAAGTTCAATTACACGGTAAATATACTTTATCAAAATCTGATGAATTTTCTCTACATCCTCCCGCCCTAAAGTAGATAAATTTATTCCTAATTCTTCTTTTAGTGCTTTATCTATTTCATCAAGAAATTCATCAATTTTGCTAAGAATGCGTTGTTCCATTGCATAATGAATTTAAATTTTCAGTTTTAAAAATACGAACAAGTTAAATAAAAATCAATTTTACTTTCCAAAACTACTCGCAAACGATGAAAAAAGCGATTTTTTGGCATCGTTTGAGACGCTATTATTTGAACCTAAAAAATAAGTTGTCCTCTTTTCTTGATTTTGTCAAATTTATTTATTATTATTTGCACAAGCGCATTATTTTCAATGAAATAAAAACTAAAACTTTGGAGGTTAAAGATATGGTCTTATCACAAGGCGTGTTTGCCTTTTTACTTCAAGCACAGCAGAAAGGGTTAGTTGAGCAAATAACAAATATCCTTGTTGAGAAGTATATTGAGGGTGGATTCTTTATGCATCCAATTCTTGCAATTTTAATTATTGGTTTGGCACTCTCAATTGCGAAATGGATTTCACTTGCCAAGGCAAGCGTCAACACGAAGAAATTCCTTGCTGAAGTGAAAAAAGCCCTTGATGAGGGCGGTGTCGAAAAAGCGCTTGAAGTTTGCCAGAAAACCCCAGGTCCTGTTGCAAGCATCTTTCAGGCAGGGCTTCTTAGATCAAAAGAAGGAATTGAAGCAGCTGAAAAAGCAATTATAGCATACGGTGGAATTGAGATGGCTTTCCTTGAAAGAGGACTCGTATGGCTTTCATTGTTTATATCTCTCGCCCCGCTCCTCGGATTTACAGGAACAGTTCAAGGAATGATCGTTGCATTTGACTCAATTAAAGAAGCAAAAAATATCTCACCTGAAATCGTTGCAGGAGGTATTTCAATCGCTCTCTTGACAACTTTGTTCGGTCTAATCGTCGCTATAATTCTTCAAACATTCTATAACTACTTCGTCTCAAAAGTTGATAGAATAGTTATTGATATGGAAGAGAGTTCAATTGAATTAATTGATGCTCTTGCATTGATGCAGCAGGGCAAGAAAGTAAGTGAAAGCTGAGGTTAAAAATACAACAAAATAAATTTTTCAAAAGCCATGTTTAGAAGAAGAAAAAGAGCCGAAGCGGAAATCCCTTCCGCTTCAATGGCTGATATAGCGTTTGAATTAATGATATTTTTCCTTGTTGCAACGACATTTGATGTTGATACGGGTATTGGTCTTGTTCTTCCACCTGCTGCTGAAACAACCGAGCAAGTAAAAGTCAAACAAAGTGATATAGCTAAATTACTTGTAAACGCAGCTGGTGAGGTTTTACTTGACGGCGAATTAATAACAGTTCAACAAATCCGAGAATTGATAAAAAATAAGATTAAAGCAAATCCCAAACTTATCGTCTCAATCAAAACAGATCGCGAAACGAATTACAGCCGATATATTGAAGTGCTTGATGAACTGAAACTTGCTTACAATGATCTACGCGAGGAATATTCACTGAAAACATTTGGGAAATCATACAAAGATTTAACAAGAGATCAACAAGAAGAGGTTAAGAAGGAAATTCCGATTCGTATCTCGATAGCCGAACCAGAGGAAGTTAAATAAACGAGGTGATAAATAATGAAATTTCAAAAGAAATTTGGACAGACAAAACCGCGCGTTCCCACTGCATCTTTGCCGGATATCATTTTCATGATGTTGCTGTTTTTCATGGTTACGACGACAATTAAGGTATTTGATGTCAAAGTAAGATATATTTTACCTGAAGCAGCTGCGATCGAAAAAATTGAAAATAAGCGTCTTATCTCCTATATCTGGGTAGGAAAAGATGGAAGAATTCAAATTGATGATAATATAGTTCAACTTGACGACATCATTGACATAATGTATAGAAAGCGACAAGAAAATCCAAATGTGATTGTTTCACTTAGGATTGACAGAGATTCTAAAATGGGCATAGTAATTGATATTCAGCAAAGATTAAGGAAGGCAGACGCGTTGAGAATTAACTACTCAACTTTGCAAAAGTTGTAATGTGCTCTGATGTAAAAAATCTTTTAAAAGTTCTGCTAAAAATGAACGCAAGTTTCGTTTAAATTAAGAAGGCAGGCGCTTGTCCTGCCTTTTTATTTTTAAAATAAAGATCAAGTTCAAAAATGGGACTCAGAGAAAAACTTGCGGAAGATCTTAAAAATGCCATGAAATCGGGAGATAAAATTCGGCTTGAGGTCGTTAGAATGCTCCAAACTATGATAAGAAGAAAAGAAATTGAAAGAAAAGGTGAAGGAAAAGAGTTAACAGAGGAAGATGAAATTCAAGTTATAAAATCTGAAATTAAAAAAAGAAAAGAAGCGATTGAGCTTTTTGAAAAAGGAGGAAGATCTGATCTCGCTGAAAAAGAAAAGAAAGAACTTGAGATCTTAAACGAATATCTACCTGAGCAAATGTCTGAAGAAGAGATAATAAAATTTGTTGAAAAAGTTATAAACGAAATTGGGGCAAGTGGACCTAAGGATGTTGGCAAGGTGATGGGCGCGGTAATGAAAGAACTTCGCGGTAAAGCCGACGGAGCCCTCGTCCAAAAAATTGTAAAAGAAAAACTTCAAGCTCAGTGAACTGGCTTGATTATACAATTCTTACTTTTCTTGGGATCTTCGTCTACCGCGGTTTCAGAAAAGGTTTCATTACAAGAGCGTTCGGTCTTGCTGGCGTCATCCTTGGCATATGGCTTGGTGTAAAACATAACCTGAAAGTTGCTCAGATTTTAAACAGCATAGGTATAAATGCCGAAATTGCACCTTATCTTGCAATGTTCCTTATTTTTTTAGCATCTATCATAACTGCGACATTGATTGCGAGGTTTTTAAAAAATGTTTCAATTTTCGTTGAATTAACTGATAATATACTTGGAGCAATTCTTGGGCTTGTCGAAGGTCTTCTAATACTTGGTATTTTTCTTATTTTCTTTGCTTCTCTGAATTTTCCATCCGAAGAAACAAGAAATCAATCAAAATTTTATAAACCTGTAACAAAAGCAACCATTGGGCTTTACGATTTCATCGAAAAAAACCTCGGCTCAAAAATAAAATTCAAAGAACAAATACAGAAAACAATTGAATCAATAAAAAGTGAACAGCGAGACACTAAATAAACTTGAATTTGACAGAATAAAGCAACAGATCCTATCCTTTGCAACATCACAACTTGGAGTTGAACTTATAGAAAACCTCTCGCCTTTGACCAGCAAAAATATAATTGAAAGGGAGCTTAAATTAACAATCGAAATGAAAGAAATTCTCGCATATGATGATCCCTTCCCAATTGATGGGATCAAAGACATACGAATTGCTTTGAGAAGATGTGAGATTGAAGAAAGTTTTCTGCTTCCGCCCGATTTTCTTGATATAAAATCCGTCCTTTCAGTTTCAAGGCTGATAAGAGAATACCTCAACAAGAGATCTCAAAAGTACCCATATTTATGGGAGATTGCAAGAAATATATTTGTAAACAGAGTTCTTGAATACAACATAGATGAAATCATTGATGAAACCGGAAATGTAAAAGATAACGCAAGCCCAGAGCTTAGAAGAATTCGTGAGGAAATTTTAAGGAAGCAGGATCTTGTGCGAAAAAGATTGTACACAATTTTAAAACAAATCTCGGAAAAAGATTACACACAAGATGATATAATTCCCCAAAGGGATGGAAGGCTTGTAATACCTGTCAAGGTAGAACACAAAAGACATGTTTCCGGAGTTGTCCACGGAACTTCTTCAACTGGGTTAACAGTGTTCATTGAACCAGCTGAAATCGTTGAATTAAATAACGATGGAAACGCTCCTGAAATATCTGATGATGGTCCAATAGTTTTAAACAGTGCATATCATCCAATTCTTTTGCTAAGGCATGGTAAAAATAAAGTTGTGCCACTTGACTTTAAACTTGGAAATGGTTCGTCAGTTTTTGTTATCTCAGGACCTAATTCAGGTGGGAAAACGGTCGTTTTGAAGACCGTTGGATTACTCACGCTTATGGCTCAAGCGGGGATCCCAATACCGTTAAAGGAATCAAGCAAATTGAGAATTTTTAAAAAAGTTTTTATTGACATCGGGGATGAACAATCCGTTGAAAAAGATCTTTCTTCTTTTGGTTCACATATTAAAAATTTGAAGAAAATAATTTCGGAGTCAGATAATAAAACTCTCGTTCTTCTTGACGAACTTGGTTCTGGCACAGATCCCGCAGAAGGTGGAGCACTTGGAATTGCCATAATTGATAAGCTTAAAAGAAAAGGTTCGTTTGTTATCGTAACAACTCACAACAGCGCGTTAAAGTTTTATGCTTACAATAATCCAGAAATTGAAAGCGGAGCGATGGAGTTTGATCATCAAACACTTGCACCTACTTACAGATTGAGAATAGGAATTCCCGGCAGTAGCTATGCTTTTGAAATAGCAAAGCGCCTCGGTCTTGATGAAGATGTAATAAACATTGCAAAACAAAATCTTGAGGGATCCCAAGTTAAGGCAGAAGAGATTTTATCAAGGCTTGAATCACTTGAGATCGAACATAG
>JBCNVC010000240.1:0-1285 GCA_039630395.1 Candidatus Kryptonium sp.
TGCATATTTTCTCGTATTTCGTTGAGTAGTTTAAATTCCACACTGGTTCGATTCTCACCTCAACATCTTTAATAACTATCTCACCCTCAAAAACGTTTAAATTCCACACTGGTTCGATTCTCACTTATCTTTCTCAATTCAACATCCTCAACGAAAACTATGTTTAAATTCCACACTGGTTCGATTCTCACTAAATTAAAGTGTTGTATTTATTTTTTTTAAGTAAGTTTAAATTCCACACTGGTTCGATTCTCACGTTTTAAAGTTTAGTGAATTTTAAAAAATAAGGTTTGTTTAAATTCCACACTGGTTCGATTCTCACTGGTAAACGATATAAAACAAAGCACGAGTTTTTTAAGGTTTAAATTCCACACTGGTTCGATTCTCACCTTATCAAAAATTCGCAAGATTTAGAGGCAATCGAAGGTTTAAATTCCACACTGGTTCGATTCTCACAGTTGAAGCTGATGTAGTAAGTTTTGAGGTATTTGAGTTTAAATTCCACACTGGTTCGATTCTCACTGCTGATAGTCAGAGTGGAAATTTAGCGGTCAGAGTGTTTAAATTCCACACTGGTTCGATTCTCACCAACCTCATTCTTAAACATTTTGACCGTGCTTATTTGTTTAAATTCCACACTGGTTCGATTCTCACAGAAGCTTTCGGAGTATGAGTTTTACAAATTCATTGGTTTAAATTCCACACTGGTTCGATTCTCACCATTGTTGCAGTGCCTTTTAGGCTGAAGATTTCTTGCGGTTTAAATTCCACACTGGTTCGATTCTCACATTTGGTTTTTTTGTTTGATTAGAAACACAAAACAAGTTTAAATTCCACACTGGTTCGATTCTCACTTATGTTTTAAGTTTCACGAAAATTAAATTTGATATGTTTAAATTCCACACTGGTTCGATTCTCACGTCTATCGCAGTAGCAAGTTTATCAGCCAGAACTTCGTTTAAATTCCACACTGGTTCGATTCTCACCGATTTGGATCTACATCATTATAAATCTCAAAAAGGGAGTTTAAATTCCACACTGGTTCGATTCTCACTTGCACTTCAGACATTTTAAACAACCCAATTTCCAAGTTTAAATTCCACACTGGTTCGATTCTCACAAAAACGTTGTCCAAGTATTTAGTCATCTGATATTTGTTTAAATTCCACACTGGTTCGATTCTCACCAACCCAGCGATATTTTGTTTTGCCCACTTCATTAAAGTTTAAATTCCACACTGGTTCGATTCTCACTAAAAATTTATTTTGAGTTAATGTTTTTGAGA
>JBCNVC010000241.1:0-1276 GCA_039630395.1 Candidatus Kryptonium sp.
TTGCTGTTTCTTCACTGTATGATCTTGAAAAAGGTGTTCTGCTTAGAAAATCCATTTCTTCTATTTCTGCAAGTGATAGATGTCCAATTTTCTCGCTCATTCCATAGGTTGTTACCATAAGTCGGGCGAGTTCCGTTGCTTTCTTGAGGTCATCGTGTGCGCCCGTGGATATTTGACCAAATACGATCTCCTCCGCAGCTCTTCCCCCTAAAATTCCGGCGATTTTTCCGAGTAGTTCCTCTTTAGTGAGTAGATATCTTTCTTCGGTTGGAGTTCTCAAAGTATAACCAAGCGCGCCAATGCTACGAGGTACGATTGAGACTTTTTGTACGATATCGGCTCCGGGTATGTAGTATCCAACTATTGCATGTCCCGATTCGTGGTAAGCAACAATTTTTTTCTCTTTTTCACTTATGACTTTGCTTCTTTTCTCAAGTCCTGCAATTACTCGTTCAATTGCTTCTTGAAAATCAGACATTTCAATTTTATCTTTTCCTCGTCTTGCTGCAAGAAGTGCAGCTTCATTGCAAACATTTGCAATTTCAGCGCCTGCAAATCCAGGCGTTTGTGCAGCGAGCGCCTCAAAGTCGACATTATCTGCCAATTTAAGGTTTCGCGTGTGAACTTTAAAGATTTCAATTCTTCCCTTTAAATCGGGTCTATTTAAAACTATCTGTCTGTCAAAACGTCCAGGTCTTAAAAGGGCTGGATCAAGAACATCGGGTCTGTTGGTTGCTGCCATTATTATCACGCCAATTCCCGGATCAAAGCCATCCATTTCAACGAGTAATTGATTAAGAGTATTCTCTCTTTCATCAACACCGCCATAAACAACTCCTCTTGCTCTCGTTTTTCCGATCGCATCAATCTCGTCAATAAAAATTATACACGGTGCTTTTTCTTTCGCTTGCGCAAAAAGATCACGAACCCTTGCAGCACCTACTCCTACGAACATTTCAACAAAGTCAGAACCACTTAAATAGAAAAACGGTACACCTGCTTCACCAGCAATTGCCCTTGCCAGGAGAGTTTTTCCAGTTCCTGGTGGACCAACAAGAAGGACTCCTTTTGGAATTTTCGCTCCGAGGCGCTGATATTTTTTAGGATTTTTCAAAAAGTCAACAATTTCTCTGACTTCCTCAATAACCTCATCTAAGCCGGCTACATCGTTGAATGTGACCTTATTTTTTTCATCAGCGGCATATATTTTCGCTTTGCTTTTTCCAAATGTCATTACATTTTGAGAAGGTGAAAACCTGCGAATTAATATAACCCA
>JBCNVC010000242.1:0-1265 GCA_039630395.1 Candidatus Kryptonium sp.
ATGTTGTAAAAGTTCCGAAATTATTCCAATTACTCCCTTTAAAAACAAGATCCCCTGTCATATTGCTTGATAATGTGGCATCAAATCCAATGACTAAATTACCTGCAACTATTAAATCTGAACTGCCAATGATAGTTATCGTTACACCTGAATCTGGACTTATCTCAAGTGCCCCGATCTCAACAGTGCCAGTTGGTAAATTAATTGTGTAATTACCAGAAACATAAGTATTATCCAAAACAACATCATCGTCTGGACCAGGAACACCATCTGAATCCCAATTCCCAGCATCACTCCAATTATCAGTACCAGCTCCGCGATCCCACTTTTTTACCTGCTGCGTAAATACAACACCAACAAAAAGGAAATATATCAAAAACAAAATTAATCCTCGCCTCATATTTGCCTCCTTTTTGTTGTTTTATTTGTTTTGTTTGTTTTATCTCTTTGATAAAAAATCTCCTCACTTCATCAAAACCATCTTCTTAACATCAACATATTTACCTGTCTTAACCCTATAAAAATATATCCCACTTGACATCTCATTTGCATACCACTTAACACTTTTATTATATCCAGCTTCCATATATCCATCATACAAAATCGCTACTCTTTCACCAAGCAAATTATACACCTCAACCTTAACATGTCCTGATTCAGGCAAATCAAATTTTATTTCCGTTTGAGGATTGAAAGGATTAGGATAATTTTGATACAAAGCAAACTTATCTGGGATCGCAAAACTGTTTTTCCTATCTTGAACCGATACAACGAAATCTCTTGGCAAACCTTCAAATTTCAATATGAAAGCATCATTACCCCAACCATCAGTATTGTTATCTGGCTGAAAATAAGCACCTCCTCCGGGATTTTGTGTTGGGAAAGGAATATAATTAGTTGCGGTGCTATTAACCCATCCAGTTACAAATATATTCCCTCGCAAATCAGTTGTAATAGAACTACCTCCTTCATTAACAGCACCACCAAAATATGTAGCCCAAGCCCTTACACCCAAATTGTTAAATCCCAAAATGACAATATCAGTACCTCCAAGAGGTCTATGTTTATAATATCCCATACCAGGATCTCTGGTTGGGAAACTGTTAGATTGAGTAGCTCCAGTTAGATATACATGTCCATTTAAATCAGTTGTAATAGATGCTTCCAATTCAGCTCGTTCCCCACCATAATAAGTAGCCCACATCCTTCGTCCAGAACTGTCAAACTTTAAAATAAATATATCCTCATAAAAGTAATTAGGAGGA
>JBCNVC010000243.1:0-561 GCA_039630395.1 Candidatus Kryptonium sp.
TTTCTGTACCAATCCACTTGTTACCCTGTAAATCTATGGCTATTGAAGTAACAACATTACTCGGCAAACCTGAATTTTTCATGTTGTAAACAACCCATCTTCTTCCATCAAACTTTGCAAGTCCTCCTTCTGTACTAATCCACTTGTTACCTTGTGCATCTATGACTATTGAAGTAACATTATTACTTGGCAAATCTGAATTTTTCATGGTGTAAACTGTCCAATTCTTACCATCAAACACAGCAAGTCCTCCACCCAATTCCACTCCCTTTTCCCACCCATCCTTTTCCCTTTCCCGTGTCCCAATCCACTTGTTACCCTGTGCATCTACGACTATTGAAGTAACATAATCGCTCGGCAAATCTGAATTTTTTACATTATAAGCAGTCCAACTTTTGCCGTCAAACTTTGCAAGTCCTCCAGGCCATATTTCTATCAATGACCCGTCGCATCCACCCTCATTCTGTTTCAATGTCCCAATCCACTTATTACCCTGGCTATCTATGACAATTGAAGTAACTTTATTACTTGGCAAATCTGAATTTTCTGCAGTGTAAACAG
>JBCNVC010000243.1:571-1013 GCA_039630395.1 Candidatus Kryptonium sp.
CATCAAACATAACAAGTCCACTTTCCACTGTCCCAATCCACTTGTTCCCTTGTGCATCTATGGCTATTGAAGTAACATCATTACTAGGCAAATTGTAAACAGTCCTACTTTCACCATCAAACTTTACAAGTCCTTTATCTGTCCCAATCCATTTGTTACCCTGTTCATCTATGGCTATTGAAGTAACAGTACCATCTACCAAACCTAAATTTGCTGAGCTGTAAACAGTCCAATTTTCACCATCAAACACGGCAACTCCTCCTTCCTCCTCATCCTCTACCGTTCTCGAAGTCCCAATCCACTTGTTCCCCTGTGCATCTATGGCTATTGAAGTAACATAACTACTCGGCAAACTTCCGTAGTAAACAGTCCAACTTTCACCATCAAACATAGCAAGCCCTTCTTTTGTAGCAATCCACTTGTTACCCTCTGCATCAATAGC
>JBCNVC010000243.1:1023-1257 GCA_039630395.1 Candidatus Kryptonium sp.
AATTAACATTATTATTTGGCAAATCTGAATTTGATGTGTTGTAAACTGTCCAAATTTTACCATCAAACTTTACAAGTCCACTTTCTTCCATCCCAATCCACTTGTTCCCCTGTGCATCTATGGCTATTGAAGTAACCCAATCATCTGGCAAACCTGAATTTTTTGCGTTGTAAACAGTCCAACTTTTACCATCAAACTTTACAAGTCCTCCTGTACCAATCCACTTGTTACCCC
>JBCNVC010000244.1:0-1248 GCA_039630395.1 Candidatus Kryptonium sp.
TCAACATTTTTACCCCTCTATGAATATAATAACACTCTCTACTTAAAATTTCTGACAGAACTTACTGCGGAGTGTTTAAAATTTTCCAAAGCAGTAGAGACAAGGCTTATAACACAGGCATTGTAAAAACTCATGACATGAAAGATAGAAATCAAAAGGTAAAGAAATACATATGGCATATGGCATCTGTTTGAACTAATAAACACTCTGTCAGTTCTGAGGCTCAAATAAACAGGGCAGGCTCAGCCTGCCCTGCCCTGACCGAAGCCCTTCTGGAGCTCCTTCAGGAGGCACTGACTGACGGTAGCTATTGCCATTAGTATTCCTATTAGACCGCACCTACTCATCATCATTCATATAAACTCCCACATCCCCCTATTTTTGACAGGGTTATTCACCTTAAACCCCACACAGTGGGCTTAAAACCGGGCTATCCAGATTATCTTGCTTTAAAACTTTTCCTGTCTCAATCCCACACAGTGGGCTTAAAACTGCAAGTATGGAAGACTACTATTTACTGCTGAAAGAGTCTCAATCCCACACAGTGGGCTTAAAACGGAGACCGCTCCTGGTCTCCCCTTCACCGTGGTGAGTGTTTCAATCCCACACAGTGGGCTTAAAACCCCACCAAGCTAACCATAACGGACAGGGTCTTCAGGCTATCTCAACCCCACACAGTGGGCTTAAAACACAAAGCTATTCAGATGGCTTATGGGAAAGCAAGAAGAGTATCTCAACCCCACACAGTGGGCTTAAAACGTGGATGACGCCTGTGTGGTTTAGGGGTGGTAAAGTGTCTCAATCCCACACAGTGGGCTTAAAACCTTTTCTGCCGTATGGAACTTCAAAGCTTTACGGACTGTCTCAATCCCACACAGTGGGCTTAAAACTCCTAACTTCGTGCCTTATACGAGTAGGGGGGCTACTTAGTCTCAATCCCACACAGTGGGCTTAAAACTTGGGTATTTTGCTGTTCATTGGAACGCTATTAATTGTCTCAATCCCACACAGTGGGCTTAAAACTAAGCAAATTTGAAGAGATGACCCCCCGTGAGTTTTGTCTCAATCCCACACAGTGGGCTTAAAACGCTCATACGGCCGTATGGTCAGGGCAAAGGTTTGAAGAGTCTCAATCCCACACAGTGGGCTTAAAACAGGTAAAGGATGCTGAGAACTACTGGAATGTTTACATGTCTCAATCCCACACAGTGGGCTTAAAACCAAGGGCAAGAAAGCTGGCATTCCTCG
>JBCNVC010000245.1:0-1239 GCA_039630395.1 Candidatus Kryptonium sp.
CCCTCACAGGTTCGATTCAAACCGCATGCGGTTGATGGTTCAATTCCATCAGCAGGCAGTTTCAATCCCTCACAGGTACGATTCAAACACGACATTGTATTTGTTTTTGCGCATTATCCATACTTGGTTTCAATCCCTCACAGGTACGATTCAAACTTGAAAAGATTGAAAAACATTTTGAGTAATGATGAATAGTTTCAATCCCTCACAGGTACGATTCAAACATTTGATAAACGATGTTTTATACCGTAAGGTAGGATGTTTCAATCCCTCACAGGTACGATTCAAACTTCAATACGATTTTCGCTGGATATTCATATAACATATGTTTCAATCCCTCACAGGTACGATTCAAACATTCAACACAATCTCGTCCAAGACCAGCTCAATGAGCGTTTCAATCCCTCACAGGTACGATTCAAACGAGTATGTTAGCAGGTATGGGGTGGAGGCGGTTCAGTTTCAATCCCTCACAGGTTCGATTCAAACAAAAAGGTAAGAAATGAGACTTAAAAATTTAATCGTGTTTCAATCCCTCACAGGTTCGATTCAAACATTGTTATTATTGTTGTTGTTGTTTCAAATTAAATATGGTTTCAATCCCTCACAGGTTCGATTCAAACTGTTGGCTGAAACTTTTTATGAAATAAAACAAAAGTTGTTTCAATCCCTCACAGGTTCGATTCAAACGGCAAGGGTAATTAAGGCTATCCAGCACCAATTAACGTTTCAATCCCTCACAGGTTCGATTCAAACTTTTTTAACTAATTTCGCTTTTTTTAATTCACTGGATAGTTTCAATCCCTCACAGGTTCGATTCAAACAAAAATCATAAAAACAAACTGGAGGGGAAATATGTTGTTTCAATCCCTCACAGGTTCGATTCAAACCAAAACTTATCAAAGCAATCCAGCATAATTTAACGCCGTTTCAATCCCTCACAGGTTCGATTCAAACATTGAAAAGTTAATGGTCAAATGGTAGCAAAAACTGCGTTTCAATCCCTCACAGGTTCGATTCAAACAATTAAATATGAAAGGTGGTAATGAAAAAGAAAAAGTTTCAATCCCTCACAGGTTCGATTCAAACATTGATATAATTCAGGGTGAGAAGATTGATAGTTATGCTAGTTTCAATCCCTCACAGGTTCGATTCAAACACCTTTTAGCCGAAAACCCGTTGATTTTTGCCCATTGTTTCAATCCCTCACAGGTTCGATTCAAACCCACGGTAAAATAA
>JBCNVC010000246.1:0-465 GCA_039630395.1 Candidatus Kryptonium sp.
AGCATTTTTGAGAACATCCTCATTTTTAGAAAACCAGGAAGGAGAAAGGTATCTAAAGAAACAAAGGAAAAATCAAAACTTACCAAGAAAGACTGGATGGAATGGACAAGAGGAGTTTGGTTTATTGAACCTGACAGAAAAGCAAAACATCCTGCAACTTTTCCATTAGATATACCTGAGAGGCTCATAAAACTCTACTCTTTTGTTGGAGATGTGGTATATGATCCGTTTGCAGGAACAGGAACAACGCTAATAGCAAGCTGGATACATGGTAGGAATAGTATTGGCGTAGAAATAAATCCAGAGTTCTTGGAGGAATTTAAACAGAAATGGAATACATTTCGCACTCTTTTTTAATTGTAGATTCCCTTTGATTTGCATGTGCTTTTACTTTCATCACCAATGTCAAATTAACATTGCCAAAATCCTTAGCAAGAACTATAATTAATTTGAATTTAAAAAAGG
>JBCNVC010000246.1:475-1237 GCA_039630395.1 Candidatus Kryptonium sp.
AGCACAACAATACCAGGAACAACAAAGAGAACAACCAGCAATACCTAAGATTTTTTTTGAAACTCCGGATGTAGAAGAGGCCGCACTGAGAAAATATGCAAATGAGCTTTATAACATCCGTGCATCAGAGATGGGAATATCAGATTCAACCATTCCAGGAATCTGGCCTCTTTATCCTGAAGAGATTATAAAATCCATGAGGGAAGTCGACTTCAAAAGGCCTCTTGAGGAAGAAGGAATACAGAGCCCTACATTAGAAGTTTCTGAGAACTTTGAAGATTCTGTATCCCGTGATGATAATCTGAAACATCCAATTCAACCAAATCATCCGTTTCCTGATCTTATCGCAGCCCAGGCTACATTTAGAGCCAGGAAGGAATTTGTAAAGAGGCTTGTGGATGAGATTAACCAGATAAAGAATCTAAAAGAGGAAGGAAAGCTTACCGAAGCAGATTCTCAGCTTGCGGATCATATGATAAAGATTGCAGGTATGATGGTTGCAATGGTAGCAGAGATGGAGAAGTTAAACAATGTATCTGTGGATAAGAAATATTTAGTAGAGAGGGAGGCTGTCGTTAAGAGAGCTTTAAAAGCAGAGCAGCTGTTAGAAGCACTAACAAAACACTATACTCACGCAAGATATTACTCTTTTGAGTATATCAACAGTATAAAAGAAAGGATAGATGAGATTATAAGAGATATCAAAGAAGAGCTGGAAGTCTTAGATGTTAGAGTCCATTATGCTAGATTGCAAGCTGACAA
>JBCNVC010000247.1:0-1199 GCA_039630395.1 Candidatus Kryptonium sp.
ATTGAAACGACAGTTAAAGACATTATACATATTGCATTAGCATTTCGTTTGAATCGAACCTGTGAGGGATTGAAACTTTTTAATAAATTCTTTTAATGTCATTGAATAAATCAGTTTGAATCGAACCTGTGAGGGATTGAAACAGGATACATCGCATTTACAGCAGTTCTTCACCTCTTATTGTTTGAATCGAACCTGTGAGGGATTGAAACGTTTCGTTTTCAGGTTCAAATTCGCTTAAAATCTTGTGTTTGAATCGAACCTGTGAGGGATTGAAACTATACAAAAGCTCTGTTTCTACTCGCTCAAGATTGTCCGTTTGAATCGTACCTGTGAGGGATTGAAACTAATGACAATTATGAAAATGTATATGCCAAAATCCTGGGTTTGAATCGTACCTGTGAGGGATTGAAACCCCTTTAACTTAATCATTTTTTAATCCTGTGTTTTGTGTTTGAATCGTACCTGTGAGGGATTGAAACCATTTAACATTGTGCAACTTATACAATCTATTTCCGTTTGAATCGTACCTGTGAGGGATTGAAACTTAATTTTTTCAATAAACTTTCTCTCTCTCATAGAGTGTTTGAATCGTACCTGTGAGGGATTGAAACGGAAAAGTTCCTCAAGTATAAGAAACAGCAATTCCGTTTGAATCGTACCTGTGAGGGATTGAAACTATTGCTACCAACACCAAGGACAATAAAGTTTATGTTTGAATCGTACCTGTGAGGGATTGAAACTTCATATATACCTTCATTTCCAAATCCCCTTTTGTTTTGTTTGAATCGTACCTGTGAGGGATTGAAACAGAAGAGTCTTTTCTTGAATTCTTGAGTTACCTCGGTTTGAATCGTACCTGTGAGGGATTGAAACTATTCTTCGCTGATCAATTGTGTTAATCTCTTTATCCAGTTTGAATCGTACCTGTGAGGGATTGAAACCGGATTTGCTGAATTTTCAAAGAACGCTTCCCAATACGTTTGAATCGTACCTGTGAGGGATTGAAACAATACTGTTGCTTGCACTTATTTTTTTGCTTATCCGTTTGAATCGTACCTGTGAGGGATTGAAACCATTTAATTTTGCACTCATAAAGTTATTAATTATTTTGTTTGAATCGAACCTGTGAGGGATTGAAACTTACTTTTACTGCTCAAAATTTTTCCAAACTTCGTTCTGTTTGAATCGTACCTGTG
>JBCNVC010000248.1:0-1185 GCA_039630395.1 Candidatus Kryptonium sp.
TCGATTCAAACTTTTGTTGTTGTTATTGTTAATGTTATTCCAAATTAGTTTCAATCCCTCACAGGTTCGATTCAAACAAATATGCCAGAGTTATTATATTGTATTTGAACTAGTTTCAATCCCTCACAGGTTCGATTCAAACATAATACCCAGTCGTGTCAAAATAATACCCAATAGGTGTTTCAATACCTCACAGGTTCGATTCAAACATGAATACGAAAGTCCTCGTGGAAATTTGGGAATCTCGTTTCAATCCCTCACAGGTTCGATTCAAACATGATTTAAAACGCAGGTTATTTATTAGCAAGAGTGGGTTTCAATCCCTCACAGGTTCGATTCAAACAAAGAATACTATTCACAGTATCAATGTTGTTATTCGTTTCAATCCCTCACAGGTTCGATTCAAACCAAGGATAGTTATTCTTTACTTGAACTTTAAAAATAGTTTCAATCCCTCACAGGTTCGATTCAAACAACAAATAACAACTATCAAACCGTCTGATTTTGAAGTTTCAATCCCTCACAGGTTCGATTCAAACTCAAAGAAAGTGGATTTGATGTTGATTTCAAGTTTGTTTCAATCCCTCACAGGTTCGATTCAAACTGATAATGTTGTGATTGACATTGAAAAAGATGCATTGTTTCAATCCCTCACAGGTTCGATTCAAACCACTAAATCAATAATTTTTTGCAAGCCGCAAATCCCGTTTCAATCCCTCACAGGTTCGATTCAAACTTAGTAAATGATATTTTGTACAAGCGGGCGGGTTTACGTTTCAATCCCTCACAGGTTCGATTCAAACATACCTTGTTTACTTGCGGACACGGTGGCAAGATCGTTTCAATCCCTCACAGGTTCGATTCAAACAAGATTATGTGTATGTAATACGACCCGATGAAGAAGTTTCAATCCCTCACAGGTTCGATTCAAACCAAACTTGAAATGATGGACAATAATCTTAACATCATTAACGGTTTCAATCCCTCACAGGTTCGATTCAAACCCCTTCTTCTTCCTGCTCGTGCTTCCATCACAAGAACGTTTCAATCCCTCACAGGTTCGATTCAAACGCAAGAAAGGGTATCCAATTAGCGGCTATGTCAGCAAGTTTCAATCCCTCACAGGTTCGATTCAAACCCACGGTAAAATAATACTTCAATAAAACTAACTCACACACTCAAATA
>JBCNVC010000249.1:0-1178 GCA_039630395.1 Candidatus Kryptonium sp.
AGGAGTGGAGCAAAACAGAATGCCTGACTATCAGGATGTTAAAACATGCCCTAAAGGGTCTTTTCTCTCTGCAAGGTATAAAGGTTGTGCTCTGGAGCAGGTAAAAGGCATTCTTAAAAGTTACTTCAGGCTAAAAAGGAAAATGCAAAAGAAAGGCAAAACAATAAACAAGCCAGAGATAAAGAAAGTGTCTATGAAACTGGATGAGAGGTTTTTCAGGTTTGAAAAAGGTCAAAACTCTTTTGATTTCTGGCTAAAACTAAGAGACCCAGAGAAGAGTGAGTGGATAGAATATCCTGTGAAAAACTACGAATATGCTAAAGAGTATTTTGAAAGCTGGAAGTTAAGTCCTTTTGTGGAAATACTGCAAAAGGACGGTAAGTGGTATCTGAAGCTAATTTTCACAAAGGAAGTAGAACTCAGAGAAGAGAAACCCAGAGGAATAGACATAGGCTACAGGAAACTGATAACTACTTCTGATGGCGAAGTTTATGGCGAGCATATAAAGGAAATCATAGAAAAAGAGATAGACCGCAAAAAGCAAGGTTCTAAGAATTTCAGGCAGAAAAAGCACTATCTGAGGACTGAGATAAACAGAACTCTAAAGAAAGTCATAGATGGCACATTCAGTCCTGTGCTTGAGGCACTCAAAAACCTCAAAAAAGGCAAAAGCGGGAAGTGGTCAAAGGCGGTAAACAGGAAGTTTAATCACTGGATATATAGCTATGTGTTAAAGCGAATACAGGAACTATTAAGTGCCTACGATGTGGTTATGGCGAAGATGCTGACATTGTAGGTGCGAGAAACATCCTCAGGCGATGGACAGAGGAGCCTGTAGTCCCTCTGCCTGCAAGACTGTTCTCATAGTGGAATAAATGACTATGAGAATAGGAACTATAAGATTAAATGGTTAAACGAACTTTTTTATTCTCTCTTCCCTTCCTATTATGTCAATTATTCTCACGCCAAACCTGTCCTCAACTATAACTATCTCTCCCTTAGCTACTAACTTTCCGTTCACCTTTATATCAACGGGACTTTCTACACTCTGCTCTAACTCCACCACGGATCCCGGTGCTAATTGTAAAAGCTCGCCCAAGGTCATTGCTGTAGAGCCCACTACAACTTCCAGATGCATGGGTATATCCAAGAATCCCCTTAGTCTGTCAGACAGTTCT
>JBCNVC010000025.1:0-761 GCA_039630395.1 Candidatus Kryptonium sp.
TGAACCGGGCTAATTTACAAGAGTGGGTGGCAACAATATACTGAAAGTTGATGTCAGAATAATTTCAGCGACAAATAAGGATTTAAATGAACATTTTAAAAAAGGTAATTTTAGGGAGGACTTGCTTTACAGATTAAATGTTGTTACAATTCGCCTTCCCTCGCTGAGAGAACGAAAGGAAGATATCCCATTATTTGTTGAGCATTTCCTGAATAAAAAAACTCGTGGTAGAAAGAGAATGAGCCCAGAAGCATTGCAAATATTGTTAGATTATGACTGGCCTGGGAATATACGCGAGCTTGAAAATGTTGTTGAAAGAGCTGCTATATTAGCCAGAGATGATATAATAAGACCTGAAGATCTTGCTCTTAAACCTGAACTTAAAGAAGATTACTATGCGAAAATCATCAAGAAACCTGTTAACACTTTATCACTTGCTGAGCTCGAAAAAATTCATATTGAAAATGTTTTGAAAGCTAACAACTGGAATAAGTCAAGAACTGCGGAGATACTTGGAATCAGTTTGAAAACGCTCTACCTAAAGCTCAAACGATACGGTATAACCGAACCATTTTAATCTCTTTTTCAGGTTTAATCATATAAGTAAGTTTTTTCAAAACAAAAAACTCGGGAGTGAATACCATGGATATGGAAAGAGAAAACATTCAAAAGCCTGAGGGACAGATGGCTGAAGAAGAGACAAAGCCTAAATTAATTGCAGGAAGACAACCTGTTATTGAAGCTTTAAAATCTAAAATTGT
>JBCNVC010000025.1:771-26130 GCA_039630395.1 Candidatus Kryptonium sp.
AGGCTTTCCAGTAGTAGTGGCAGACATAAGTGAAGCGAAATATATAACCGTTGATGAAATTTTAAATGTCGCAAAAGAACGAAATGAACCACCTTTTATTTTAATACTTGATGAAATCGTCGATCCACAAAACTTCGGAGCTTTAGCAAGAACCGCCGAATGCGCTGGCGTTCATGGGATCATAACCACAAAACATCATACCGCAATTATAAACTCGACCGTTGCTCGCGCATCGGCTGGCGCAGTTGCACATGTCGGCATCGCAAAAGTCACAAATCTTGCACAAACTCTTGATGAGCTAAAAGAGAAAGGAATATGGATCATTGGGGCTGATGCAAATGCTTCAAAATTTTACTACGAAATTGACTACACCATGCCAGTTGCAATTGTCATAGGAAACGAAGGAAGAGGGCTTAGATTCCTCACAAAACAAAAATGTGACTTCCTCGTTAAAATTCCAATGTATGGAAAGGTTGAATCGCTTAACGCGTCCGTTGCCGGAGCTCTAATAATGTATGAAGTTGTGAGAGCAAGGGACCTAAAAAGAAGAAAAATTGTCAACCCATATCTCAATTTGAACGGGCAGATTTATATCTATAAAAATTTATCACAAGATATAGAAATAGTTCCCGAATCTAAGTTTGAACCTGTAGCAGAAAAATCTGATGTAAAAACAAAATCCAAAAAGAAAACCAAGAAGACCGAAAAAAGTGAATAGTTTAACTCGTGATAAAATTTTTCAGATCTCAGAACAAATTTTCCCCAAAATTGTCTCAATAAGAAGAAAAATTCACGAATATCCCGAGCTTGCCTTTGAGGAATATAAAACATCTAAACTTGTTGCACAAAATCTCAAATCAATTGGACTGAAAGTTAAAACTGGGATTGCAAAAACAGGGGTCGTTGGAATTCTTGAAGGCGCGAAAAAAGGCAAAGTAGTTGCGCTCCGTGCTGATATGGACGCTTTACCGATACTTGAGCAGACAAATTTACCATTTGCTTCAAAAATTCCCGGGAAAATGCATGCCTGCGGACACGATGCACATACCGCTATGCTCCTTGGATCAGCAATGATATTAAAACACTTCCAAAATCAATTGAACGGAACAGTTAAATTCATTTTCCAGCCGAGCGAAGAAAAAAATCCTGGTGGTGCAAAGTTAATGATAGAAGAAGGTATACTTAATAATCCCAAGGTTGATTATATATTTGGACTTCATGTTCGCCCTGATGCTGAAGCAGGTTCAATTTTTCTGAAAGAAGGCGCGCTTATGGCTTCTTCTGATGAAATCTATATTAAGATCAAAGGTAAAGGTGGACATGGCGCCCGACCTCACTTTACAATTGACCCAATCGTAATTGCTTCCGAAATAGTTATCGCTTTGCAGAAGATAACAAGCAGATTTTTTGATCCAATTGAACCACGAGTTTTGACAATTGGTTCAATACATGCCGGAACAGCTACAAACATAATCCCTGATGAAGTTACAATTTCCGGAACATTGCGAACAATGAACGAAGAATGGAGGAAGAAAGCTTGGAAAATGATAAAACAAATTGTGCATGGTATAACATTAACTTATGGAGCAAGTTATGAGTTAAAAATAAACCAAGGTTATCCTGTCCTTATAAATGATCTTCAAATGACAGAATTTGCAAAACAAAAGGCGATTGAACTTTTCGGTAAAAATAAAGTTTTTGAAGCAAAACCTGTTATGGGAGCGGAAGATTTCGCTTATTATCTTAAGAAAGTTCCTGGCTGTTTCATCTGGCTTGGTGCTGGAAATAAAAACTCAAAATACGACATTCACAGTTCAAAATTCACGATAAATGAAGAAGCAATGAAATATGGTTCTTCCCTCTTAGCCTATCTTGCGCTTTCCATTCTATCCTAAATAAAATCGCTTCCTAAGTTGCTCCTCCATCGTTTTTATAGTTTAAAAAAGATCGCCGACATACTTAACGGAATAATGATCGTTGTTGCTGGCTTTGTCATAGCTACGCTTGTGATCGAATATGGATTTCACATCGATGAAGTAACAGAGCGAATTTTACACCAATTTAACTCAATTGCTATTTTTTATTTTGTTTTCTTCAATCTTTCAAAGCTTATACTCAACCCTGATCCAATTTCATATCTTCGCAGAAAATGGCTTGAATTTATCTTAACATTTCTAATCATAATTCAAAGCATTGGATTTCTGTTTTATATTCACAGGGCACAGGTAATTGACATAGAAACCATAGTAAGGATTTACATCGCTTCATCTCAAATTTATCTAACGCTTGATATTGCGCTTAAAGCATTAAGATATAGTCAAAAATTGATTCAAAAATCTGTTCATCCTGCACGACTTCTTGTTTTGAGCTTTTTGATAATGATCTTGCTTGGGACATCTCTTTTGCTTTTGCCTAAGTCAACTTATAATGGAATTTCGTTTATTGATGCTTTATTTACTGCAACAAGCGCCGTTTGTGTGACTGGCTTAATTGTTGTTGATACAGGGACGCATTTTACAAGATTGGGTCAAATAATCATTATAATTTTAATTCAGCTTGGCGGGCTTGGAATAATGACATTTACGACATTTTTTGTAATTCTTTTAAGCGGTGGGATAGGAATAAAAGAGAGAATTTTGCTAAGCGAAATTTTCAGCGAGAAGAATCTATCAAAAATTTCATCAACTGTGTCAAGAATTTTAATTCTCACATTTTCAATTGAAGCGCTTGGAGCCATTGCTCTTTTTTATTTTCTCCCTGATTCAATTTTCAAAAGCAAAGCTGAGAAACTTTTCCACTCCATTTTTCATTCAATTTCCGCATTCTGTAATGCCGGATTCTCTACATTTTCAAATAATTTGATTGATATAAAAAACAACATTCCTGCAATACTAACGATCGCCTTGCTTTTCATTCTTGGTGGTCTTGGCTTCATTGTTTTAAGCGAGTCAATTGAAAAACCATTTTTAAGAACCGTCAGAAAAATTGAGTTTCTCCGTAATAAAATTCCACCTCAAACGATCGCCTTTTCACTTCACTCAAAATTAACAATTTACACAACGGGAATTTTAATCATTTTCGGAACTTTGATATTTTTGTTGCTTGAATTTAACAACACCTTAAAAACAGAAGACTTCTTTAACAAAATCATCCATGCATTTTTTCAAGCTGTAACCCCACGAACTGCTGGCTTTAATACGCTCGAAATTTCAAAGATTGGGATATCTACATCTCTTTTCATTATTTTGCTTATGTGGATAGGTGCATCTCCTGGCTCAACGGGTGGGGGCATAAAAACAACTTCATTTGCATTAGTGGTATTAAAGATTTATGCGATGATAACCGGAAAAGAAAGAATTGAAATTTTCAAAAAGCAAATAAGTGAAGAAAGCATTTCAAGGGCATTTGTTTCTGCTTTGCTTTCGGCTTTTTTGATACTTACTGCAACATTTATTTTAACGCTAACAGAAAGAACTCTTGAACTAATTGACATATTTTTTGAAGTCGTCTCAGCTTTCGGGACAGTAGGGTTAAGTAGAGGCATAACTGCTGATTTGACAATTTTCGGAAAGTTAATTATCATTATGATGATGTTTATAGGAAGAGTTGGTCCACTTGTATTTTCGTTTGCGCTTTTCGGAAAGATTGAAAGGCGAAAATATGAATATCAAAAAGAAAATGTTCTCGTTACATAAATGAGAAAATTTGCTGTGATAGGATTAGGGATATTTGGCAAAAATCTCGCACTTGATCTTGCAGAAGCTGGTGCCGAAGTCCTCGCAATTGATTTAAATGAAGACAGGATAAATGAATTGTCTCATCCAAATATCATCGCTGTAAAACTTGATAGTACTGATATAAAGGAACTTGAAAGGTTTGGTCTTAAAGATATGGACGCAGTCATAGTTACAATTGGAGAAAACTTTGAAGCATTGCTTTTAACTTGTGTTCTTTTAAAAGAAATTGGCGCAAAAAGAATAATTGCAAGAGCAACCGAAGAAATCCACAAAAAAATTTTAAAAAGTATAGGCATCCGAGAAGAAGACATAATCTCGCCAGAAGAAGAGGTCGCAAAGCCTGTTTCAAAACTGCTTTTAAGTAATGAATTTATAGAATTTTTTGAAATAACCAAAGATTATGAAGTAGTGTGGATTAAAGCGCCTAAAGACTTTGTTGGAAAGTCAATTCACGAACTTAAACCTAGAGAAAATTATAATGTTCTTATCATTACGATTATAAGAAACAAAAGAGCGCTTGGTGTTCCAGATCCAAATATGAAAATTGAACCAGAAGATGAACTCTTAATTTTCGGCAAAGATAAAGACATTAAAAAAATAATCTCACGAAGCTATGTATAAAATTTCTGTTCAAAAAAAATTCTCCGCCTCCCACATAATACGAGATTATCCGGGTGAATGCGGTCGTTTACATGGACACAATTGGAATGTGAAGGTGGTCGTTAAAACGAAAGAACTTAATAACTTCGGTATGGCAATTGACTTCAAAGAATTGGCCAAAATTTTAAATGAAATTGTTGACAAACTTGATCACTATCATCTTAACGATATACCACCATTTAACAAAATTCAGCCTACCGCAGAAAACTTAGCAAAATTTTTCTACGACGAATTAAAAGAAAAACTCGGTAAATACGATGATAACCTCGAAATTGATTTAGTTGAGATCTGGGAAACAGATAAATATACGGCGATTTATCAAGAATAAATCCATGATAATAAATAAAGGTGAAAATATACTCACGGTCAACGAAATTTTTTACAGTATCCAAGGCGAATCAAGTTGGATGGGTCTTCCGTGCGTTTTCGTCAGATTAACTTATTGCGATTTAAGGTGCATATGGTGTGATACTGAATATGCGTTTTATGAAGGGACCGACATGACAATTGATCAAATAATTGAAAAAGTAAAATCATACAATTGCAAACTCGTTGAGATAACAGGAGGTGAGCCACTTTTGCAGGAGAATTCGCTTAAGTTAATGAAACGATTATGTGATGAAAATTTCACAGTTTTGCTTGAAACAGGTGGTCATAGAGATATAAGCCAAGTTGATCCAAGAGTTCATATTATCATGGATATCAAATGCCCCGGAAGCAAGATGAGCCATAAAAACAGATGGGAGAACATAAACTATTTATCTCAAAAGGATGAAGTAAAATTTGTTATAAAAGATAGAAATGATTACGAATGGGCTAAGGATATAATCAAAAAGTTCAATCTCGCAGGAAAAGTTGGGGCTATTTTATTTTCTCCCGTCTTTGGTGAAATTGAACCTGTTGAAATTGTAACTTGGATACTTGAAGATAAACTTCCTGTTAGATTCCAAATTCAATTGCATAAATACATCTGGTCTCCGACCGCGCGGGGGGTTTAAATTAAAACTTGCGATACTATACCCCCAATTGTAAAAGCTATAATCCAGCTTGAAGCCCATATTATCAATCCTTCAAAAGCTCCTCTTTCCTTAAGCATAACCATAAGAGAAGCGATACATGGAACAAACAAAGTTATCGTTACGAGACCAGCCACCGTTTGCATTGGTGTTAAATCAAGTGCATAAAAACCAGCAGCTCCAAAATCTCGCCTGACAATTCCCATTATAAAAGCCCTTGAAGCTTCTGCAGGTAACTGCAACCAATTAACAGTCAAGGGTGAAAGTGCTTGAATCCATTTTTCAAGCAAACCAGTTACTTGCATTATTCCGATTAAAAAAGCACCTATGAAAAACCACATCCCCGCTTCCTTTATAAAATAGAAAGTTCGCATCCAGGTTTTTCTTAAAAGGTTGTCAATCCTTGGAATTCTCATCGGTGGTAAATCTATCAAAAGCGGTGTTGGACCACCGGGTAGAATTTTATTTAAAACAACGCCTACTGTAACGAAAACGGAAAACATTGTTAAAAGATAGATCACAGTTGCTTGAAACCCCGCTCTCATAAGAAGCGTTGTTATCACAGCAAGTTGTGCAGAACATGGGATCGTTATTTGTAAAATCGCTGTCATTATTCTCTTTTCCCTACTCGTTGAAAGAAGGCGTGTTGTAACAGTTGCCATCGTTACACATCCAAAACCAAGTATCATTGGAATGACAGCTTTACCATTTAGACCAATGTAGCTCATCAATCTATCAACAAAAGTAGCAAGTCGTGGCAAATAACCGCTATCTTCAAGTATGGCAAGCATGAGATAAAACCCAATTACCAGAGGTAAAAGTAAGAACAAAAGATATTTCACAGTCATCGTCAAAACCCCAAACTCACCAAAAAGTATAGTTAGAACTGGACTTTTAAAGTTAAATTCATATTCAACATTTTTACCCCTGGCGAAATTTTGCAGTTCATTTAAAGTATTAGGTGAATTTTTCAAGCCATGTTCAAAAACAAAATTTTTGACTTCAACTACTTCTTCGTTTTCATCAAGGACATTAACATTTATTTCCACCGGGAAATAATTTGCTACAAATTTTCTGATGTTATACTCGTAAATTTTGTTTCCTATCTCATTTTCCGTAAAGCTTACAACATCTTGAGCAATCAATTTACCAACAAGAAGATATGCAAGATAAAGAACGACAGCAATGAAGAAAAGCCCTAAAATCGGATGGATCGCCATTTTCCCGATTAAACCCGAAACTTTTCCACCAGTCGTGTCAATACTTACGACTTCAGCGACAATCTGGTTAACTTTGTTTCGTCGTTCAATGTAAATTTTCTCCCGCTCATCAAGACTGTAAATTTCGCCATTGAATCTTGATTTGAGTTTATCTATCGTTTCTGAATCACCTTCAAGTATCAAAAGAGATTCAATTTCAGATATTTTGAATTTTTTTGATATTGATACAATTTTTTCCAAAAGTTTTTTATCTCTATTTCCGATGGTTGCCTTTTCAATTGCATCAAATACTTCCTTAAAACCTTGTTGCTTCACCGCAATTGTTGGAATGACCAGAACACCAAGCAGTTTTGAAAGTCGCTCGATGTTTATTTTAATTTTCTTCTTCTCGGCTTCGTCCATCATGTTTAAAGCAACCACAACAGGTTTCCCAGTATCTATAAGTTGAAGTGTTAGAAAGAGATCTCTTTCAAGGTTTACAGCATCAACTATATTTAAAATTATATCCGCTTCCATAATTATATTTTTTGCAATTCTTTCCTCATCGTTAAAAGAAGAAAGCCCATAGATTCCTGGGGTGTCATACACAATGAAATTTTTATATCTCCCCTTCAAGATCTCAACGGTTGTCCCGGGATAATTTGAGACCTCAACATAAAGTCCGGTTAAATGATTGAAAAAGATAGATTTACCAACATTTGGATTCCCAACCAAAACAAGTTTCTTTAATCCTTTTTCAACTTCCATTTCTGTTCGTTGGTGTGTATGCATAAAAATTTAAATTTTTTTGACGATGATCTTTTTAGCTATTTCACTTCCAACTGCGATTTCACGATGTCGCTTTGAAATTACTATGGTTCCTCCAGGTAATTTGTGAGCGCACTTTACTTTCGTTCCCTCTATTACGCCAAGACGGACGAAATGGTTTTTTATATTTCCGCTTGGCAATTCACATATTTCAATTTCTGTTCCAGGCTCTACATCTGCTAATTTCATAAAGTCTCCTTTTTTTATTTCTCTTTTTCTGCGCATTTTGCACAGAGTCCAAAAATTTGATGCGTATGCCTTATCGGCTTGAATTTATATCTTTTGCAGATTTCATCTTGTAATCTTTCAATTTCCTCACTTCTGAACTCAATTATCGCTCTGCAATTAATACATATTAAGTGATCGTGGTGTGCTCGCCCAAAGGCTCTTTCATATACAAACACATTCCCCACCTTATGCCTTGAAACAACCCCAAGCTCAAATAGAAGGTCAAGTGTATTGTAAACTGTCGCTCTTGAAACCTTCTTACCTGCGCTTTTCATTTTAATGAAAAGTTCCTCCGCATCAAAATGACCATCTATTTGAAGAATAGAATTCAAAACTTCATACCTTTGCTCAGTTGCTCTGAGATTTCCTCGTTTAAGATAATTTTTGAAATCTGTTTGAATTTTTTCTATTAATTTTGCACTCGCCATTTCTCTCACCTATTTTAAATTTAATCTAAATAAAGTTAAACATCTTGCATCTAAAAAGCAAATTCAAAACAAAGCGTTGGCTTGGATCTTTTTGACTTAACTTTCCCAAGGCAGAGAAATTAGAATAGTAAAAAATTTGCAAATTGAAAATGATTGTTATAAATTAATTTTGAACAAACTCAATAGCAAAAGCTAAACTTGAACCGCAAGTTAGAAAAATTATCCCCGTTTATATTTTCAATTTTAATATTCTCCGGCTGTTCAATTTGGAAAAGCATACGCAGTGAATTTAACGCATACTTCAACACTTATTATAACGCTAAAGTAATCTTTGAACAAGTTGAAGAAGCTTTACAGAATAGGTCCGCTTCCGAAAAATTTTTATCAATTGAAAAATTCGATTCTGAATTTAACATACCTCAAAATGATAAAGCTAAGCTTGACGATGTCATAAAGAAGTGCTCAAAAATTTTACAGCACCACCTTAACACATCCGTTGGTGATGATGCTCTGTTCATGATAGGAAAATCCTATCTTTATCAAGACAACTATCTTGCTGCGGAGCGAAAGTTTGCAGAGCTTATATCAACATTTCCAAAAAGCAAACTTTACAACGATGCCCTTTATTTTCTAATGCTAACTCTTTCAAAGGAAAAGAAATATAAAGATGCCATAATAACATTTCAAACCAAGGTAACTCAAAGTCCCCAAAATAAAGATCTTTGGAAGCTTTATAAGGTTTATGGGTTGGTAAAATATAGAATTGGTGAAATTGATAGCGCAATTTACTACCTAAATCTTTCAGCACAGCAAGCGAAAGGTGAAAATAAATCTGAAATCTTGTTTTATCTTGGTGAAATTAACGAAATCAGAAATCCGACCGAAAGTGCGAAATTTTACAATAATGCTTCTAAAGCAACTGATAAAAATAATCTTAAAGTCTATTCATTGATAAAATATGCTATTCAACAACGCAAGCTCGGAAATTATGAACTTGCTGAAAGAGTTTTAAACGATCTTATCTTTTCAAACATAGACAAAGATTACGAAAGAAAAGTTTACCTTGAACTTGCACGCACTCAATATATTTCAGGAAAAATAGATCTCGCAATTCAAACTTATAACTACCTTGACACAACCTATAGAAGAACTGAGGAATCAGCATTTGGATATTTTGAACTTGGGCAAATTTACGAAACAAAATTCGGAAAATATGATTCAGCGAAATTTTTCTATGAAAGAGCATTTATTGAATTCCCACAAAGCGATGTATCAAAACAAGCTCTGAAAAAAACAACCATATTAAACGATTACTTTCGTTACCATGAAATCATCGCAAGGAACGACAGCATCTTAAAATCCTTGAAACCTGAGCCAGATTCAGCCATAACGATAAATGTTGACTCCATAAAAAGTTTGATCTCACAAGCGAAATACTCACTTGCTTGGACTTTCTATATGTCTCTCAACAGAACCGATTCAGCAATTTATTATCTTGAAAGCATAATTAAGAAATATCCAGAATCCAACATCGCCCCACGATCTTACTATCTTCTTGGAACAATTTATGAATCAATTGACACTACAAAAGCAAGAGAGATTTACCTTGATCTTATTAGGAAATTCCCATACAGTGAATTTTCGGCGCACTTAATGAAACTTCTTGGCATTAAGAATGAAGTTATAAAAGATACACTGAATGAAATTTATCATAAAGCAATATCAATGATTGACACCGATCTTGAAACAGCGATTAAAATGCTTACTCTAATTATCAATCAAAATTCTAACTCCCCCATTAAAGCGAAGGCACTTTATGCAATTGGTTGGATAAACGAGTATAAACTTAAAAACTTCACAAAGGCGAAAGAGTATTATACAAATGTCTTGGAGAGATTCCCTGGTTCCGAATATGCAAAGATGGCTGAACTTAAATTAAATCCCGAGAAGAACTTAGGACAGCAACCTCAAACATCACCATTGCAAGCTCTGCCAAAGCCAATTGAACAAGAGAAAGCCAAAATGAAGGAAATTGAAGAAATTATTGACGACACACCAAATGTAAGAGAAGGTAAGAAAAGAAGGATAATAATAGATGATTATTAAAACAACTGCGCTTGTCGTTTCTAATGAACTCGTTGCAGAAAACATATACCGAATGGAAATTTTATCGCCCGAAATTTCAAGAAATGCAAAGCCGGGTCAATTTATAAACATAAAGATCTCAGAAAACTTTGATCCATTTCTACCACGCCCCTTTAGCATTTATAACACTATTGAAGATAAAATTCAAATTATTTTCAACGCTATAGGAAAAGGAACGAAAATTCTCTCAACCTTTAAAGCAGGTGCTTCAATCAATATATTTGGTCCGTTGGGGAGAGGATTTAATATAGCTGATGAATTTGACATTGCTGTTGTAGTTGCGGGCGGGCTTGGAATTGCGCCATTTCCGTTTTTAACGAAAATTTTAAAGGAAAAAAATAAAAAAATAATCTCGTTCGTTGGAGCAAAAACCAAAAATCAAATCGTAACCGACGGACTTGAAAACATCAAAATAGCAACCGATGATGGCTCTCTTGGATACAAAGGAACTATTATTGAATTTTTGAAGTCAAATATATTGAACATGAACTTAACCTCTTCTCTATCCACTTTTAAAATTTTTGGCTGTGGACCAAATCCGATGTTAAAAGCACTTGTTAACCTATGTAATGAGTTAAAGATAAATTGTGAGATATCTGTTGAAACTCAAATGGCTTGTGGAACTGGTTTATGTCGGGGTTGCGCTGTAAGGTCAAAAGATGGAAATTATAAACTTGCTTGCAAAGATGGTCCTGTTTTTAATTCAAATGAAATTATATTATGGTAAAAACTGAGGTTACAATAGGAAAGTTAAAAATTAAAAATCCCGTTCTCGTTGCTTCAGGAACCTTTGGTTACGGGGACGAGCTCCTCGGAACAGTTGATATAAGTAAACTTGGTGGAATCGTAACTAAATCATTAACGCTAAAACCTAAGATCGGGAATCCACCCCCAAGAATCGCTGAAACTCCTTGTGGTATGTTAAACTCCATCGGACTTGAAAACATTGGGGTTGATAAGTTTATAACAGAAAAATTACCTGTTTTAAGAAATTATGATACCGCAATAATTGTAAATATAGCTGCGAAAAGAGTTGAAGATTATTGCGAGATAATAAAGCGACTTGAAGATGCTGAAGGAGTGAGCGCGTATGAAATAAACATTTCTTGTCCAAATGTAAAAGAAGGTGGACTTGAATTTGGCACCAATCTCTCTATGACAGCTAAGATCGTGAAAGAAACGAGAAAAATTACTGATAAGACTTTGATAATTAAACTCACACCAAATGTAACGCGAATTTCCGATTTCGCCAAAGTTTGTAAGGAAGAAGGGGCAGATGCTGTGTCTTTAATCAATACAGTTGTTGGAATGGCAATTGATATAAAAACCAGAAAGCCCAAAATTGCAAGCATCACTGGAGGGCTTTCGGGTCCAGCGATAAAACCAATAGCAATTGCAAAAGTTTTTGAGGTTTTTAAAAATGTTGATATTCCCATAATTGGGATCGGCGGTATCACGACTTGGGAAGATGCAGTTGAATTTATGATAGCTGGAGCGAAAGCTGTGCAAGTTGGAACTGCTAACTTTGTTGATCCCACCGTCTCACTTCAAATTATCTCAGGGATAATAAGATATTGTGAAGAAAACGAAATTTTTGATGTTAATGAAATTGTTGGTTCAATAGTCCTTGATTCACCACAAGTTTGAAAAATAAACCGATAACGAAAAAATCCATGAAACAAGATCAAAACTATATCGAAACGATAAACTTTCTTTATTCGCTACAACGCTTTGGGATCAAACTTGGTTTGCAAAATATAGAAAGATTGCTTAAATTATTTCAGAACCCTGAGAGAAAGTTCATATCTATTCATGTAGCTGGAACAAACGGCAAGGGTTCAACATCTTCGTTTATAGCGTCTATTTTAAAAGCGAACGGTTATAAAGTAGGTTTATATACTTCACCGCACCTCGTTGATTTCACTGAAAGAATAAGAATCAACGGTATCCCGATTTCAAGAGAAAAAGTTGTTGAATATGTAAAGATTCTTCAAGATGAAATTGTCAATTTGAAAGCGACCTTTTTTGAGGCGACCACCGCAATTGCTTTTAAATATTTCGCCGATGAAAAAGTTGATTTCGCAGTTATTGAAGTTGGGCTTGGTGGGCGACTTGATTCAACGAATGTGATTAAGCCAGCTGCTTCTGTGATAACGACGATCTCTTACGATCATATGGATGTCCTTGGTGATACAATTGAAAAAATTGCTCTTGAAAAAGCGGGGATAATTAAAGATGAAACCCCCTGCATAACTGGCTGCGACGATGAAAAAGCATTAAACATCATTAAAAAAATTGCTGAAGAGAAAAAATCAAAACTGATAATAGCCGATCAAATATCAAATACGAATGTTAAGGCAGTAGAGGAAAATAGTTTGAAGTTCGATCTCAAAACAGAAAAAAACTTTTATCCTGATTTAGTTGCGGGGGTTTCGGGAAGATTCCAGGTAAAAAATTCACAACTTGCGATCTTAGTTTACGAACTTCTCGCTGATCTTGGATTTTTAAGTTTTGATAAGAAAAGCGTATACGAAGGGCTTTTGAATGTGAGAAATTTCTCTGGCTTGAGAGGTCGGCTTGAAACTATAAACTTATCAAACAGCCCCAAAAATCCGAAAATTATAATTGATGTCGCACATAACTATCCCGCTATAACTCAGCTTGTTTCTGAACTTGAGATCTTTAAACGAAAAAAACTTTTACTTTTGTTTGCCGTGATGCGAGATAAAGAATACGAAAAGATGATACGAAAACTATCCGAGATAACCGATTTCGCTGTTGCAACACAACCCAAAATAGCAAGAGCGCTTGATGCAAAAACCATATGTGAAATTTTTCAAAGGAATGGCGTTGATTCAATTTATATTTATGACTCTGATAAGGCATTTGAATTTATATTAAATAAAGCCGAGGAGGATGATTTGATTTTGATAACTGGCTCTAACTACTTGATTGGTGAGATTATTGCTCATATTGAAAAACGAAAAATTGAGTGTTTAATTTAAAAAAATTAAAAACAAAAAAGGGGTAACAGTTCAAATGGTCATGGACATTGCAGAATTGCAGTCTAAAAAAGTTGCCGAGCTTCAGAAAATTGCTAAAGAACTTGGCTTAACCGGTTATAGCGATTTGAAAAAACAGGATCTGATAATGAAAATTCTTGAGAAGATGCAGGAGCAAAAACCAACTACTAGTGAAACAGAGGAAGGCGAAGAACATAATGGGATTATATTTAGCAAAGGTGTGCTTGAAATTTTACCTGATGGATATGGTTTTTTGAGATCCGCAAATTATAATTACCTACCTTCGCCAGATGATATTTATGTATCTCCGTCTCAGATCAAGAAGTTTAATTTAAAAACTGGGGACACTATAGCTGGGCAAGTTCGCCCACCGAAAGAAGGTGAAAGATTTTATGCTTTGCTTAGAATAGAAACTGTTAATGGGCTTCCACCGGAAAAATCGCGGGAAAGAATTCTTTTCGAGAATTTGACTCCTCTCTATCCAACCAAAAGGATCCGGCTTGAAACAGCGCCTGGTGAATATTCAATGAGAATTCTTGATTTATTTGCCCCGATCGGGAAAGGACAGCGTGGTTTGATAGTTTCTCCACCAAAAGCTGGAAAAACTGTCCTTTTGCAGAAAATGGCAAATAGTATAATGAGGAATCATCCCGAGATCAAGTTGATAATCCTTCTAATTGACGAGCGACCTGAGGAAGTTACTGATATGGAACGCTCAGTCGGTCCTGATGTTGAAGTAATCAGCTCAACATTTGACGAACCACCCGAAAGACATATGCAAGTTGCAGATATGGTTCTTGAAAAAGCAAAACGATTAGTTGAATCAGGCAGAGATGTAGTCATACTTCTTGACAGCTTGACACGCCTTGCGAGAGCAAGCAACCTCGTGACACCACATAGTGGAAGAATTCTCTCGGGTGGTATTGACGCAAGTGCATTGATAAAACCGAAAAAGTTTTTCGGTGCTGCAAGAGATACAGAAGAAGCCGGAAGTTTAACCATCGTAGCAACTGCTCTAATAGATACAGGTAGCAGAATGGACGAGGTTATATTTGAGGAATTCAAAGGAACAGGTAATATGGAAGTTGTTTTGACGCGAGAACTTGCAGATAAAAGAATCTTCCCAGCAATTGATATAAATAAAACCGGAACACGAAAAGAAGAACTACTTCTTGAACCTGAAGAACTAAATCGCGTTTGGATATTGAGAAAACTTTTAAGTGAAATGTCCCCAGTTGAGGCGATGGAATTCTTGCTTGAAAACATGAGGGGAACGAAAAACAATAAGGAATTCCTGAAGTCAATGAGCACTTAATCTCGTAAAACAGCTAATTTTCCAATTCCAACTTGGGTTCCATCTTCGCTGTATGCAACAATGATATAAACTCCGGTGGGGACATATTGTCCTTTTTCATCTTTTCCGTCCCATATGCCTATTCTACCACCGGGAGTTAAAATTGTTTTTATGAGATCACCGCTTATTGTAAAAATTTTTATGGTTGAATTCTCAACGAGCCCATCTAATATTACATTTAAATCTTTTGCTGGACGAAATGGATTTGGATAAACTTTTATCGTTGAAAAGCTTTCAACTGGTTTAGCAAACTCGGTTTTTAAACTTGTTAAACCTTTATCAGTTCCAAAATATACAATGCCAGAGTTGAGATCAAATGCAATTGATTTGACATCATCACTCAATATTGGTGAATTAGTTGCGTCATAATGCATAAGAACATTTGTTCCATCTGGTGATAAAACCCATACACCATTTTTCGTTGCAATCCATTTATTATTTGCTCCATCAATCGCTATGTCATTGACATAAAAATCTTGAATAGCAAAAACGTTTCTTATGCTACCGCTTCTTAATGGTTCATCGGTATTAACAATTACATTAAGCCCATATTTTGTTCCAACCCATAAATCTCCTCGCTGGTCAAATCTTATAACTGTTGGTTCTCCATTTAAACCATCTGCTCTTGAAATAGCAATCCATTTGTCATCGCTTCTGTCAAAAATTGTTCCCCTGTCATCAAAAACGAAGATAAATCCATGATCAGATACGATCCATTTTCTGCCTTTCTCGTCTATTTCAAGTTGCGTGTTGAGGAAATATCTTATATTATAACCGTTTGCGAATGAATAAATGACGGAATCACCGCGCATCAAATACAGTATATTGAAATTTCTCGGCTTGTAATTTAAAAGCCAAATATAGTCCCCTTGCTCAGCGATGTCAGTTATCACAACGAAATTTGTATCCTCTTCAACGCCCATTATTCCTTCCCTTTTTGCAAATATTTTCAGTGAATCATTTTTATCAACTTTTATTGCTCCCCCACCCCATGTCCCAACCCAAACATGGTTTTTAACAACCCTGACTTTGTAGCAATCATCTGACATTTGCGGAAAACTTTTCTTTGCAAAGTTACTCCATTTTTCCTTTTTTAATTTATCTGAGGATTCAGGGCTAAATCTGTAAAATCCTTTACCTGCAAATCTTGAAGATGCAACCCATAAATTACCTTCTTCATCAATTGTCATGTTCGAAAATTGATTTCCATTTGGTCCATCAGGATAATAAAATTTCCAACTTCCATCTTCAAAAATACCAAGTCCATTTTCGTAAACACCAACGATAATTCTACCACGCCAAGTTGAAATATCTGTTATATATCCTGCCGAGACCTCTGTTATTTTTCCAAAATGATTGTATTTGTACGAAAAAATCTCACGCCACGCTGTAATTAAAATTGAATCGCCAGCGGTATAAATCAAATCAATAGGTAAAGATAAAATTTTGATAAAATTATCACCTTCAAACAGATAAAGTCCATCAACATTACCAAAATAGATTTTGTTATTCAAAACTGTTATGCTTTTTACGCCCCTTGAAATTTTATACGATCTCCAACCAGATGGTGAAACAAGAATCTGACTAAATCTATATCCTTTTGCTATTCCTTCGGATGTCGCAACATAAATTGTGTCATTTAAAATCACAACATCCAAAACTCTGACTCGTTCAACATCTGGAAAAATTCGTCTGTATGTGTCAATAAATTCGTTTTTTGAGATCCTGTAAGTCAAAAGCCCAAAGTTGGTTCCGATGAAAAGCGTATCGCCGAAGACTTTCAAAAAATTTATGGTCTTGTCAGGTTCAGGTGAGTTTCTTATATCAAAGATGCGAGTGATTTTATAGGGATTATATGAAAGTTTCAATATATCAATCACACCATTTGTAAATCCAACAAAGATAGTCTTGTTCTGAATAACAGCTATTGCTTTGACATCAACATCAAATAGACCGTCAACCTTTAAAATTTTTTCGCTTTCCCATTTATCGGGATAAAATATGAAGATTCCACCTTCGGTTCCAGCAACAATTGCGCTATCGGAAACAAAAATCTTACGAATATTTTTCATATCCGTGTAATTCCTCCACTTTCCCAGTTGTGCGGTAAGATTTGTCGTTATAAAGAAAATCAAAATAAAGAAGAAAAAATATCGCACTTTACAGTTCATCACCTTTCAAAAATTTTTATTTGTCTTTTCGTTAAAAACGAGAGGGACATAAAAACCAACAATCGGGTTGGAGTTTAAAAACTTTATTTCTTTATTTGCCTTAAAAGGTTAGCCATTTCAATAGCACTAAGAGCTGCATCCCATCCTTTGTTTCCCACTTTCACTCCCGCTCTATTAAGTGCTTGTTCAACATCATCGGTTGTTATAACTCCAAATGCAAGAGGCACACCAGTTTCAAGCTGAACTTGAGCCACACCTTTTGAAACTTCTGAAGCGACATAATCAAAATGTGGGGTTTCTCCGCGGATTACAGCACCGAGACAGATTATAGCATCATATTTCCCAGTTTGGGCGATTTTCTTAGCAACAAGTGGAATTTCATATGAACCAGGGCAATAAAAAACTTCTATATCTTCATCATTCGCACCGTGTCGTTTGAGGCAATCAAGTGCTCCATCAAGTAATTTTGATGTTATAAGTTCATTAAACCTACTAACAACGATTCCAAATTTTAAGCCTTGTGCTATAAGTTTTCCTTCAAAGGTTTTCATTTACAAACTTCGTTTTATTTTAAATTTAATCTTTGTTTCATTGTTTCAACAAATTTGTATGGTACTGTGTATATTCCGATACATCTTTCATCTTGTCTTAATCCACCGTGGAAATCTGAACCTCCACTTTCAAGTAAAAAATATTCATTAGCAATGGAGCGATAATATTTAACTAGATCATCATTATGTGATGGATGAATGACCTCAATCCCATCAATTCCAAGCTCAATTAAACTTGCGAGATCGCTTTCACTTATTAACTTTGCGGGATGTGCGATAAAAGAGAGTCCCCCAACATCAGCAATTAACTTGATTGCTTTTCTTGGGGAAAGTTCTATGTTTTTTTCGTAAGCAGGACATCCGGGACTTAAGTATTTACTAAATGCCTCATGGAAATCATTGACAAACCCATATTTAACAAGAGCACTTGCTATGTGGACTCTACTTATCGGGGAAGATTTAGCTATTTCAATAACATTTTCAAACTTTAAAGGTATACCAAGAGCATTCAATTTTTCCACAATCCTTTTGGCTCTCTGAGATCTCAACTCGCGAAATACTCTCAAGTAAACTTGAAAGTTCTCATCACGCCAATTTATAAAATATCCAAGTATATGTATGTCCGTCCCATTTATGCTTGAGCTTAATTCAATTCCGGGTATTACTTCAACTCCAACTTCTTTCCCTGTTTCAATTGCCTCTTCAAGTCCATCGGTTGTATCGTGATCAACTATGCTGATTACATCAAGTCCATTCTCTTTTGCTTTCATTACAACTTCCGATGGCGAGTAAACACCGTCGGAATAATATGTATGTAAATGTAGATCAACTCTCACCTAAACATTTTCTTCATTTTTTCATATTCAAGGATCATAAGAGTTCTACCTTCAACTTTGATGAGCCCTTGTTTTTCAAACTTTGATAAAATTCTTGACACAGTTTCTCTTGATGTCCCTGCCATATTTGCAAGATCTTGCTGAGTCGGGATCTCTTCAACGATTACTTTTCCTTTATACATTTTTCCAAGATCGTCAGCAAGCATAATTAAAACGCAACCTATCCTTCCTTCAGCGTCCTTCAGGGATAAACTTTTTATTTGCATATCAGCTTTTCTCAACCTTTGTGCAAGTTCTCTCAACAGCGAAATTGCAATTTGAGGATATTTGTTTAATAAATTCAAGAAATCATCCCTATAGATTATCAAAACTTCAGTATCAGTAATAGCTGAAACAGTTGCCGAGCGCTTCATCCCATCAAGGAGCGACATTTCACCAAAAACCTCGCCTGGACCAAGAATTGAAAGTATGACTTCTCTACCTGTTTCATCCAATCTTGAGACCTTAACTTTTCCGTTGATTATTATGAAAAGTGCACTTCCGATCTCATCCTCCATCAAAATAACATTCCCTTTTGTAAATGTCTTTCTCGTTCCAAGATTTGCTATCTTCTCAAGATCTCTCTCGGGAAGTTCCTCAAAGATTGAAACATTTCTGAGAAAGCTTATATCCTCAACCATAGGCATGTGAAAATTTGATTTTTTAGTAATATAACTTTTGAAAGTATTAAAAGCAAGAAGGTAAAACTTTTGCAAAAGCGGTTTCTTTTTTGTATAATTCAGCAAATTTCAAAAATAAAGTTTAAAAAAGCATGGCGATAAAGACCACTGCTTTCGGATATCCCAAAATAGGACTGAACAGAGAGCTTAAAAAAATTGTGGAAAGCTACTGGGCTGGAGAAATCACAAGAGAACAACTTTACACAGAAGCTGAAAAAATTCAGATACAACGTTTGTCTATATTGAAAGATGCAGATCTTGATTACATTCCATCAAATGATTTTTCGCTTTATGATTTCATACTTGACATATCAACCATGCTTGGTGTCATCCCAAAGAGATTTGGAGAAAACCTTGACCTTGATACATACTTTGCTATGGCTCGCGGTAGCAAAACCGCAATTGCCTGTGAAATGACAAAGTGGTTTGACACAAATTATCACTACATTGTCCCAGAATTTGAAGGCGAATTTAAACTTTTAAAAAATCGTCCGCTTGAATCATATAGGTTCGCAAAAGAAAAACTCGGCATTGAAACGAAACCTGTTCTAATTGGTCCATTTACATACATCTGGCTTGGTAAAATACCGCAAAAACAAGAGGGAACACTTTTAACTCAAATGATAAGAGCATACGAGAGCGATAAATTTAAAGATCTCGTTTTCTCTGCATCAAAAGTTTACAATCAAATTTTAAAAGAACTTGAAGCAAACGGCGTCAGAACAATTCAACTTGATGAGCCAGCTTTCGTTCTTGATCTCAGCGACAAAGATGTTGAGATTATAATTGAATCATATAAAATTTTAACTGATGGACTTAAACAGATTGAAATTTTCGTTCACACATACTACGAAAGTTTATCAAACTATAAGAAAATTGCTTTTGAGATTCCAGTCCATGGACTCGGTCTTGACTTCACGGTAAATGATGAAAATTTTGAGAATATGAAAAAATATGGCTTCCCAGCTGACAAAAAACTTATCGCCGGAGTTGTCTCGGGACGTGATCCTTGGAAAATTGATTTCCAAAAAACCGTTAATTTCATAAACGAATTAACCAAATTCGTAAGTGAAGACAAATTAATTCTATCAAATTCATCACCGCTTTTCCACCTCCCTATCTCGCTTGAACCTGAAAAAGGACATCTTGATGACAGGTTAATTCAATTGCTTTCGTTTGCAAATGAGCGACTTGACGAGCTTAAAACTCTAAAGAAAATTTTCAACGAAAATTATCCGATACCACAACAAAAACTTCAAGTGCTAATAGATGAATTTAGAAACGAGGAAGTCAGGAGAAGGGTATCCCAGATAGATGAAAAAGAAATCGGACGAAAAGTTCCATTTTCCGAAAGATACAAAAAACAAGTTTCGCTTCTTGGTCTTCCGAAGTTTCCAACAACAACTATAGGAAGTTTCCCACAGACGAAAGAAGTAAGAAAAGCAAGGGCAGATTTCAACGCTGGAAAAATTTCAAAAGAAGAATACGAAAATTTCATCACAGAGCAAATTAAAAACGCAATCCAGATTCAGGAAAAGCTTGGATTAGATGTCTTAGTTCATGGCGAATTTGAAAGATCTGACATGGTTGAGTTCTTTGGTCAGAGGATGAAAGGTTTCGCTTTCACAAAAAACGGCTGGGTTCAATCGTACGGTACAAGATATGTTCGCCCTCCGATAATATACGGTGATGTGTCAAGACCTGAACCAATGACAGTTAAAGAAATAACATATGCACAATCTTTGACATCAAAACCTGTCAAAGGGATGCTAACAGGTCCCGTTACGATTTTAAATTGGTCGTTTTACAGAAAAGACATACCGAAGAAAGAAATCGCATATCAAATCGCTCTCGCTTTAAGAGATGAAGTCCTTGATCTTGAAAAGGCAGGAATAAAAGTAATTCAAATTGACGAACCAGCTTTTAGAGAAGGGCTACCACTTAAAAAAGCGAAACAAAAAGAATATCTTGATTGGGCGGTTAAAGCATTTAAATTGACAAATGAAGCTGTAAAAGCTGAAACTCAAATCCAAACTCACATGTGTTACTCTGAATTCAACGATATCATTGAATATATCTATGCGATGGATTCGGATGTAATCTTGATTGAAGCATCAAGAAGCAAAGGTGAAATTCTTAACGCATTTGAAAACTTCAACTATGATCACGGAATCGGTCCAGGAGTGTATGACATCCACTCGCCAAGAGTTCCATCGGTGGAAGAGATGCTTGAGATAGCAGAAAGATCAGTAAAAGTTATTGACAAAAATTTAATATGGATAAATCCTGATTGTGGTTTAAAGACAAGAAATTGGGAGGAGGTTATCCCGTCGCTTCAAAATATCGTTCAAACAGCAAGGATAATGCGAGAAAAATATGGTGATTGAGTATATGTTATCAAAGAATGAAATTTTTGCAATCTTAAGTTGGACAAATACGATTTAGGAAACTTATAATCGCTTCATTAAATTTTTCGCTATTTTCAACATTGCTCAAGTGACCTGCTGATGGAATTACTACAATTTGACTGTTCTTTATTTTAGCGTGAAGCGATTGAGCAAGCGACGGTGGAGTTAAAGCATCATCCTCACCGACAACTATTAAAACTGGGACATCTATTTTTTCTATTATGTGCGTTGTATCGGTTCTTGTTGCTAATGCAATTAGATTTCCTGCGATGCCGATCTCATTGTTTTGAGTTATCATATCGTAAACAAATGTGACAATTTCTTTCTTTTCTTCAAATGTTTTCGGAGATAGGACTGTTTTTATAAATTCGTCTGCGAATTTTTCTTTGCCGTGAAATTTCAAAATATGAAGCATTTGTGCCCTTCGCAACTTTGCTTCATTTCCATCAGCTTCGGCTCTCGTATCGCATAAAATCAAAGCATGAAACATTGACGGTTGCTTTTCATAAGCTCTTAAAATTATATATCCACCCATTGATAAACCGCAAGCAACTACTTTCCCGATTTTCAAATTTCTTAACAACTCAATAAAATCATCAACTAAATTTTCAAACATGAACTGCCCATCTCCTGTTTCACTTTCACCAAGCCCGCGACCATCATAAGTTAAAATTGAACACTTCCCCTTTAATGCTTCAACCTGTGGATTCCACATCTTTTGATTAAACGGAAAACCGTGAACAAACACAATGGTTGGAGAATCTTCAACTTCGTAGAAATTATAATCAATGTTTATCCCATTAATTTTCACTTTCATATTTTACCGAAACTTTTGTTTTTTAACCTTTAACGCTTCCGAGAGTTAAACCAGATATTAGGTATTTGCTTAAAATCAAAAACAATAAAACGGCAGGGATACTTACAATTAACGATCCAGCAGCATATAATCCCCATTCAGTTGCCATACTTGATTCAAACTGTTTAAGTCCGATCGCAAGCGTGTAAAGTTCTGGTTCTTGTAGAATTTGAGCAGCTACAACATATTCAGCCCAGGCAGACATGAAAGAAAACAGAGCAGTTATCACCAAAGCCGGAAGAGCAAGTGGGAACACAACTTTGTAAAAAGCTTGAAACTGATTACACCCATCAATTCGCGCAGCTTCTTCTAAACTTACTGGGATAGTATCATAATATCCCTTCATTTGCCAAACACAAAAAGGAAGTGCAGTTGATGTGTAAACTATCATAAGACCGAGATAGCTATTGAGAAGATGAAGCTTAATAAGCATAATGTAAAGTGGAAGCAATAGCATCGTTGCTGGAAACATCTGAGTAATAAGTATTCCGATCATCACAGCTTTCTTCCCCCAGAAATTAAATCTTGAAAGCGCATATCCTGCCGTTGATGCAAGGGTCACACCGGTTAACATCACAACAGCGGAAACAAAAGTTGAGTTAAATAACCATCTCAAAAACGGCGTGGAAGTAAAAAGTTGAATATATGAATTCAAAGTTGCGTTTTCAGGTATAATTCTCAAAGATGTTGATAAAAGTTTATCAGCAGGTCTAAGCGAAATGCTGATGACATTTAAAATTGGATAAACAACCAAAAGGGTGAAGATTATAAGAAAAAGATATGTTATGGTGTCAAGCAGGATTTGTTTTATTTTATGCTGATTCATCTTACAAGCAACTTTTACTTTTTAATATACAGATTCAACCGCTCTTGTTTTCTTTAGGAAGTAAATCCCAATAACGAGCAAGATCAAGAATATCACAACCGATAAAGCGGCTGCGTAGCCGTATCTATAAAGGTTGAACGCTGCTTTATAAACATATGAAACGAGTATATGTGTTTGATCACTTGGTTCACCGCCATTTGAAACAAGCCAAACGATATTGAGATTATTAAAAGTCCAAATGATGCCAAGCGTAATTGCCGGAGCCATAACAGGTCTTAAAAATGGTAATGTTATATTTTTAAACTTTTGCCACGCCGATGCTCCGTCAATATCTGCAGCTTCATATAGCTCTTGCGGGATACTTTGTAATCCACCGAGTGCAACGACCATCATAAATGGAAAACCAAGCCAAACATTTGTTATAATACACGCAGTAAATGCTTCAAAAGGTCTCAATAGCCATTCAACCGGTGACATGTTGAGATATTTTGCAATAAAGATATTTATCGCACCATATTCGTAGTTAAACATGCTTCGCCAAGTCAAAGCAGTTATAACCTGTGGAATCGCCCAAGGTAAAATTAGAAGTGTCCTAAAAATTGGTTTGAATTTTATAGATTTTCTATTCAGAATTAAAGCAAGAAGAACACCGATAACAACATGAAAAGTAACATTTACAAATGTCCAGACCAGCGTTTTCAGAAAAACGACATAGAAAGTATTTTCACTAAAAACCTTGACATATTGCTTGAATCCAATTATCTTCCAATCCCTAAAGTGGCGCAAGCTCATATTTGAAAACGAAAGCACGATATTGTAAAGGAAGGGATACACTATAACTCCGAACATTATAATCAACGCCGGAAGAAGAAAGGCAAGTATAAATAGCGTTCTTCTATTCATTCATCTCTTCAATTTTTTTTATTGCAAGTTGTTGCATTCCTACACTTGCTTCTTCGGGTGTCATCGTGCCACCAAGAACGGCTTGATAATATGGGCGCATTGAATCCCAAATTGCGCGAAGCTCCGGAACCACAGGCATCGGTTTTCCAACCTCGGCTTGCCATAGCGAAGATTGAACAAGCGTATTTTCTTTTACAATTTTATTCTCAAGGGCTTTTTTACTTGTCGGTATCGTCCCAAGAACCTTAGTAAGTTCAAGTTGGACCTCTTCGCTGACAAGATATTTAAACAGGTCTACAACATATGGAAGTTTTTTTTCATCAACATTTACATTTATGGAGTATCCTTTTATAGAAATCATCGGAGCGGGCCAAAGACCCGTTTCATCAACTTTCGGTATTCTGGTTATCCCAAAGTTAACACCAGCTTTTTTATATCCACCAATTGACCACGGTCCATTTATAAGCATCCCTGCCCTACCTTCTTTGAACAAGGCATCAGCGGTGTTGTAATCACATTCGCGAGGTATAATTTTATGTACATCCCTTAGATCGCGCACGAACTTAAGAGCTTTTACCGTTGCTTCAGCGTTTAATGTTGGATTTCCAGCCGAGTCCATGATCCAACCACCGAAACCAGTTAAAAAAGGAATGAAAAAGAACGGCTCAGTATAATTCCACACAAGACCGTATTGATCAATCTTTCCATCACTGTCAAAATCTTTCGTTAATTCCTTGCCAATTTGTATCAATTCCTTCATCGTTTGAGGTGGTTTTTTCACAAGATCCTTGTTATATAGAAGAAAAAGATGATTTCCAATTTGATCCCCAATTTGATACAAACGCCCCTTATACCATAATAAGCCTCTATGATCAAATTGATTTAAAAAACTTGTGTCAAAAATTTCATCAAGTGGTCTTATGATTTTAAGAAGTTCAAAAGGTCCTACTTGATCACTTGGTCCATAAACCAAATCAGGTCCTTTACCAGCAATTGCAGAGATAATGTAAGCAGATCTTAGTTCTTCTGTCTCTTTGTAAAGAGCTATGATTTTTACATTTGGATGAGTTTCCATGTAGCGCTTTATTGCTTGCTCAAGTATATCCCTCTCGCCTGGTGGTTTCTGATGCCAAATTACTATTCTAATTTTTCCGGCGTCTTCACTTGAGCATGATATAAGCATGAAAACGGCAATGAAAATTACTAAAAAGTTCCATCTCATTTTCCGTCTCTCAAAATTGGCTTTGATAGAAAATTGGGAATTTCAACTTCATAACCTGCCTTTTTCAAAAACCTATACACATTGATAAGATGTGTCCTAAATCCGACATCAAACGGATTATCACCACCTAAAGCAGTTTGATCTCCACCATACCACCAAAACCAATCGCTACCTTCGGCTGAATAGAGCGATTCCCAAGCTTTATATTCATAGTATTTTTTGCTTCCAAATTTTGGTACATCTGAAAAC